>NZ_JBEYXJ010000046.1:0-60704 GCF_040645015.1 Streptomyces sp. NPDC046881
GGCGGGGGGTGGGTTGCCGCGCTCGCCCCGGGGGGGGCCCCGGCGCCCCCCGCCGCCGGGCGGGCCCCGCCGTCGCGGTGTCACCGCCCGCGGTCGATCCGGCGCCAGACCACGGCGGCGCCGACGAGGGCGGCGCCCGCCGCGCCGAGGACCAGCGTCGGCCGCGGATGCCGCATCGCGGCGCCCACGACGTAGCGCACCGGTCGCGGCACCCGCACGTCGTGCTCCATGGTGTGCCCGGCGTGGACGGCCCGGTCCTGCAGGGTGTGCCGGCCGTGTCCGGCCCGCTCCTGCACCAGGTGGCCGGCCTTCGCCATCCGTTCCTGCGCGGTGTGGCCGGCCCGCGTGGCGCGGTCCTGCACCAGGTGCCCCGCCTTGGCGGCCCGGTCCTGCACGCCGTGCCCCGCCTGGACGGCGCCGACGCGCAGCTGGACGGTCATGGCACCGGCCTTGTCCCGCAGGTCGGCGGCCCGGGCACGGGCCCGGCCCTTCACATCGGCACGGCCGACCAGCTGGGCGACGGTGTCACCGAGCTGGTTCCGGGTGTGTTCGATCTGCTGCCGCAGCTCGTCGGGGCCCTTGGCGCCCGTGCCGTGCGGCTTCCTGTGCGTCATCGGTGTGCCCTTTCCCTGATCGCGTCGACGTCCGCCCTGACGCTGCCGAGCGTCTCCTCGGGTGTGGGCGGGGCGGCGCGGCGCAGCTGGGCGCGTCCGGTCGCGGCCAGCAGGCCGGCCACGGCGAAGAACACCGCGGCCACGATCAGCGCCGCCGCCCACACGGGCAGCGCCAGGGAGAGGGCGGCGGTGGCCGCTCCGGCCAGAGTGATCAACCCGACGTAGCCGACGGCGCCGGCGGCGCCCAGCAGCCCGCCGCCACGTCCGGCACGGCGGCCCTTCTCGGCCAGCTCCTCCTTGGCGAGGGCGGCCTCCTGCCGCAGCAGCCGGGAGAGCTGCTCGGTGGCCCGGCCGACGAGTTCGCCCGTGGAGGGGTGCCCGTCGGCCGCGGGCCGGGTGTGCGAGGTCACGGTCACGGTGTCCCGCCTCCTTCCTGTGCGGAACGTCCGGGTACCCGGGCCGGGGGGTCCTCACCCCTGCCCGGCGCCTTCGCTGCCGCGACCGTCGAGACGCGCGAGTTGGGACTGGAACCAGTCGAGGCGCGCCTGCAACAGGGCGGCTTCGGCGACGAGTTCGGGGACGCCCAGCTCGGCGGCGGACGTCAAATCGGCGGCCGGGCCCGGCGGGGCGCCCGTCCCCCCGGCGCCGGCGATCACCCGGAGGCCCTGCCCGGCCAGCCGGGCGAACCCGGCGAGCGAGACGGACGGCCGCCCGCGCAGGCAGCCCGCGCAGGCGGGGGCCAGTGCCCGCCAGCCGGGCCGGCCCCAGCCGGCGTCGGCCAGCGCGACGGCGCCGGCGCCGCAGCGGCAGGGGCCGGCCGTGACCGTGCGCACCCGCTGCCGGGCGTAGCGGAAGCCGCGTTCGAAGCGGATGTAGGCGCCGAGGACGGAGACCTCCAGCAGGACGGCCGCGCGGTGTTCGGCGGTGCACAGCAGCGCCTCGGCGGCGGCCCGGTCGTGCACGCAGTGGAAGCCGCAGTCGCACCGGCGCGCGGGCGGGCGGTGGCGCAGGCCGTAGACGCAGGAGGCGTCGTCGAGGACGGCGTACGGCAGCGCGCCGCCGAGCGACACACCGGTGAACCCGGCCCGGGTGCCGTCCTGGGACAGCACCGGGTGGGCGATCTTGTAGCCGGTCGGCGGCTCCGTCGGGCGTTCCGCCGGGAGCCGCAGCCTCATCGGGCGGCCGGGACCTCTTCACGGGCCGGCTCGGCCGGTGCGGCCGCCTGCGTGCGGACGGTCTCCTCGGGGCTTCGCGGCTCCTCCTCGGGCACGAGGCGGGCGAGCGGTCGCTCCTCGGCGACCCCGGTGGCCAGTGCCTTGCCCAGCTTCATGGCGCCTCCCATGACCTGACGTCGGTGACCCTCCGGCCATAGTGACCCATCAGTGCCGAGTTGGACATAGGGCCTCCGGCCGCAAGCCGCCCAAGAGATTAGCGACTCTTCGCAATACCTCGTAGGAGAATTAAGTAGAGCTTCACCGTCGGGCTGCCGAGACTACTGCCATGACGAGTACCCGCAAGCCCGCCCCGTTCGGCCGCACGCTCTGCGCCATGATCACGCCGTTCACCGAGGAGGGCGCCCTCGACCTGGACGGCGCCCGGCGGCTGGCCGCGCACCTGGTGGCGCGGGGCTGCGACGGCCTGGTCCTCAACGGCACCACGGGCGAGTCGCCCACCACCACCGACGAGGAGAAGGCCCGGCTGGTCGCGGCCGTCCGCGAGGCGGTCGGCGACCGGGCCGCGCTGGTGTCGGGTGTGGGCACGTCCGACACCCGGCACACGGTGGAGCTGGCGCTCGCGGCCGCGAAGGCGGGCGCCGACGGTGTCCTGGTGGTGACGCCGTACTACAGCCGGCCCCCGCAGGAGGCCGTGGCCGCCCACTTCCTGGAGGTCGCCGACGCGAGCGAGCTGCCGGTGATGCTCTACGACATCCCGGGCCGCACCGGCACCCGGATTGCACCGGACACGATGATCCGGCTCGCCCGGCACCCGCGGATCGTGGCCGTCAAGGACTGCTCCTACGACTTCCTCGGCGCGCAGAAGGTGCTGGCGCGAACGGAGTTGGCGTACTACGCGGGCTGCGACGAGCACATACTGGCGCTGTACGCGGTCGGCGCGGCGGGCTGTGTGAGCACGATCGCGAACGCCGTACCGGACCGGGTCGCCGCGGTCCTGGCCGCGTTCGACGCCGGCGACACCGGCCGGGCGGCCGCGCTCCAGCTGGCGCTCACGCCGCTGACCGAGGCGATGATGGACGCGGGTCTGCCCGGCACGGTCACCGCGAAGGCCCTGCTGGCCCGCCTCGGCCTGCCCGCGGGACCGGTCCGCGCACCGCTGCTGCCCGCCGGCCGGGAGACGGCCGACGAGCTGCTGGCGGTGTACGAGGCGCTCACCGGCGGCTGAGCTCAGCGGCGGGTGAAGACGGGCTCCCACGGCTGCCGCGGATCGGAGGGCCCGGCCGGCTCCTGGACGCCGCTGAGCGGTACGACCCGGTCGCTGCCGATCGTGACCAGCACCAGCCGGGGCCGGTACTCCTCCTCCAGGCTCGTCACCCGTTCCCAGGCGATGAGGTGCTTGTCGTCGGCCCAGGCGAGCAGGTGGCCCCCGCGGACCTTGGTGATCTCCTTGCCCGTGCGGGGATCACGGACGGAGGAGTACGACCTGCCGGGCGAGCCGGCGACCTCCTTGGTCAGGCCGAGGGCGGCGAGCCTGCCGCTCGGGGACAGCCGTGCGGGAACGTCCGACCGCAGGTGCTTCTCGTCCGCGGGCGCGGCGGCCTTCTCGCCCTTGAGGTCGTAGAACTGCTGCAGGCCGTCCCGGCCGCCGATGTACTGCGCGTACACGAGCCGGCCGTCGCGGCTGAAGGCGAAGTCCGCGCGGGAGTTGCTGCTGCGGTCGGGTGCGACCCGGGTCCAGGAGCCCCTGCCGGAGGCCACGTCGAGGTCGTAGAACCCCGACCGGCTGGACCGTCCGAACCGCACCGCCCACATCCACGCGGTCCTGCCGTCGGTGGTGTGCACCTCCTCCCTGGTCCGCAGATCCGGGTTCTCGTCGTACGTCGTCGCGACGAGCCGCGTGCCGTCGTACGAGAACGCGAGCCCGCCGACGCCGTGCCGGACCGGGATCCACCGCTCGACCTCCCCCGTCGCGAGGTCGAGCAGGCCGATCCGGTGCGCGGGCAGGGTCCGCTCCAGCACGGCGGCGGTCTTCAGGCCGGGGGCGACGGCGACGAAGGACCAGCGGGAGTCCTTCTCGTACCGTCCGCTCCTCGGGTCGAGCAACCAGTAGGTGCGTGCCGAGACGCCCCGGTTCCCGGTCAGCTGCTTCGCCTCCGCGGTGTAGTAGGCGGCCAGCACCGCCTCCCCGGCGCCGATCAGCTCGCGCGGCGGCGACTGGTCCGGGTGGGCCCGGACATCCCCGGAGTCCAGCACCCCGGACGGCCGCACGTCGGCCTTGCGGCCGGAGTCCAGCAGCGGCACCCCGACGGCGATCGCGACCACGGCGGCGGTGGCCGCGGCCACCGAGGCGAGCCTGCGGGTACGGCGGCGCCGGCGCACCCCGAGCACCCGGTCGGCGAACCCCGCCGGCACCGGCGGCTCCCGGTCGGCCTGCTCCCGCAGCGCCTCGCGCACGAGTTCCTCCACGTTCACGGACGCACCTCCACGGGCGAGAAGTCACGGGACGGCCGCTGCGGCCGGGGATCCACCGCGGCCAGCTCCGGCGCCAGCTCGCGGAGCCTGGCCAGCGACCGGTGGGTGGTGGACCGTACGGTGCCGACCGAGCAGCCCAGGATCCGGGCCACCTCGGCCTCCGGCAGATCCTCGAAGTAGCGCAGGACGAGTACGGTGCGCTGGCGGGCGGTGAGCCGGGACAGGGCCGAGCGCAGCACCAGCCGCAGCTCGGCGGCGCCCGAGGCGTCCGGGACCTGGCCGGCCTCCGGCGGCTCGGCCACGGTGACCTCGCGCCGCCGCCACTTCAACCGCCAGCGGCCGATCTGCTGCCGGTACAGGACCTGCCGGACGTACGCCTCGGGCTCGTCGATCCGCTGCCACCGGCCGGCCGCCTTGACCAGCGCGTTCTGCAACAGGTCCTCGGCGGCGTGCCGGTCCCCGCCGGACAGCAGCACGGCGGTCCTCAGCAGCGCGGTCGACCTCCCGGCCACGAACTCCCGGAAACTCTCCTGCGCTTCGGCATCCATCGTCACCTTCTCTTTCCCCCGGGCCGCACCCGCCGTCCGGCCCCCGCACCCCTCCTGACGCGCCCACCGGGCCGCCACTATGCCTCCCGCCCGGAAAAATTCCGGCCCACGCACCACGCCACCCACGCCGAAGCGCCCTTCCCCGAGCGGGGAAGGGCGCTTCGGACGTGCGGGACGCGTCAGTTGTGGCTGTGCAGGATGTCGTTCAGGCCGCCCCAGACCGCGTTGTTCGGGCGGGCCTCGACCGTGCCGGTGACCGAGTTGCGGCGGAAGAGGATGTTCGAGGCGCCGTTCAGCTCGCGGGCCTTGACGATCTGGCCGTCGGGCATGGTGACGCGGGTGCCCGCGGTGATGTACAGGCCCGCCTCGACCACGCACTCGTCGCCGAGCGCGATGCCGACGCCCGCCTCGGCGCCGACCAGGCAGCGCTCGCCGATGGAGATGATCACATTGCCGCCGCCGGACAGGGTGCCCATGGTGGAGGCGCCGCCGCCGATGTCCGAGCCGTCGCCGACGACGACGCCCGCGGAGATGCGGCCCTCGACCATGGAGGTGCCGAGGGTGCCGGCGTTGAAGTTGACGAAGCCCTCGTGCATGACCGTGGTGCCGGCCGCGAGGTGCGCGCCGAGGCGGACCCGGTCGGCGTCGGCGATGCGCACGCCCTTGGGGGCGACGTAGTCCGTCATGCGCGGGAACTTGTCGATCGAGGTCACCTGGAGGTGCAGGCCCTCGGCGCGGGCGTTCAGGCGCACCTTCTCGATGTCGTCCACGGCGACCGGGCCGAGCGAGGTCCAGGCGACGTTGGCGAGGTGGCCGAAGATGCCGTCCAGGCTCTGGCCGTGCGGCTTGACCAGGCGGTGCGAGAGCAGGTGCAGGCGCAGGTAGACGTCGTGCGCGTCGATCGGCTTCTCGTCCAGCGAGGCGATGACCGTGCGGACCGCGACCACCTCGACGCCCCGGCGGGCGTCCGGGCCGGTCGCCGCGGTCGCGCCGCCGCCCAGCAGCTGGGCCGCCTGCTCGGCGGTCAGCCGCTCGGTGCCGGCCGGGCCCGGCGCCTCGACCAGCTCGGGGGCCGGGAACCAGGTGTCGAGAACGGTGCCGTCGGAGGCGATCGTGGCGAGACCGGCGGCGACGGCGCCGGTGGTACGGGTTGCAGACTCGGTCATGGGAGAAAACCTAACGTGGGCGGGGTGGTGAGGGCGAACCGCGTCTCACGTGCCGGGCGCGGGTTCAGGGGATCAGCCGAGCCAGCGCGGCGCGCGCGTACTCCTCGTCGTAGGAACCGCCCGTCAGCAGCACCTGGAGGCAGATGCCGTCCATCAGCGCGAGCAGGGCCCGCGCGGTGACCGGATCCGTGCGGCGGACCAGCAGCGCCGCCGCCCGCTCGGTCCACTCGGCGGCGACGGGACGCAGCGCGGGGCGGCGCAGCGCCGCCAGGTACAGCTCGCACTCCAGCTCCACGCCGGTGCGCTCGCCCGCCAGCCACTCGCCGAGCGCCCGGGCGAGGTCCGCGGCCAGGTCGCCCCCGCCGCCGCCCTCCGGCAGCAGCTCGGCCAGCACCCCGCCGAACCCCTCGTTCGACTGCCGCAGCGCCGCCACCAGCAGTTCCTCCAGGGTGGCGAAGTGGTACGTGGTGGAGCCGAGCGGTACGTCCGCCTCGGCGGCGACCGTGCGGTGGCTCAGCCCGGCGATGCCGTCCCGGCCGACCACGCGGATCGCCGCGTCGATGATCCGCTGCCGGCGCTCGGGGTCGTACCGGCGGGGCATCAGTGCGCTCCGCCGAGGTTCAGCACCACGACTCCGCCGATGATCAGCAGGATCCCGGCGACCTTCGTCGGGTTCAGCCCCTCGCCGAACAGCAGCAGGCCGAGGACGGCGACGGTCGCGGTGCCCACGCCGGACCAGATGGCGTAGGCCGTGCCGATCTGTACGGTCCTGAGCGTCCTGGCGAGCAGCGCGAAGGAGACGACGTAGCCGAGTGCCGTCAGAAGCGAGGGCCAGAGCCGACTGAACCCCGCGCTGTACTTCATCGCCGTCGTGGCGGCGACCTCGGCGGCGATGGCGCCGGCGAGCAGCAGGTATCCCATGTGTACGAGCGTACACAACGACTGCGTACGGCCGTACACAACGAGAAAGTTTCACTTTCATAGAAACCGCTCGCAGCCGGCCCCGCCTCCACTACTGTGCGGGCCCGTGCCTGAAAACACCCCCCGCACCCGAAGACTCGGGCTGGCCGCCGCACTGGCGCTGGCGATCGCCGCCGCCTGCGTGACCGTGACCGCCATGCACGACCGGCCCGCCGAGCCGAAGGCCACCGCACCGGTGACGCCGCCCGACAACGGCCCCGGCCTGCTCTCCTTCGCCTCCCCGTCCACCGAGCCGGCCAACACACCGGCTCCCGCGAGGAACCGCACGTCCCCGTCGCCGCTCTCGCCCTCCGCCCCCGAGTCCCCCGCCCACCCCCGGCGCACGCCCGCGACGTCCCCGACGCCCACGGCCGGTGCACCCCGCCCGGCGCGGCACGGGACCTCCGTCCGCTCCCTCAACTACCCCGGCCGCTACTGGCACGTCAGCGGCGGCCTGGTGAAGCTCGACCCCGTCGGCTCGGCCGCGGACCGCCGCGCCGCCACCTTCACGCGCGTCAGGGGCCTTGCCGACGCCCGCTGTTACTCCTTCGCCACGGCCGACGGCGGCTACCTCCGCCACCGCGACTTCCTGCTGCGCGCCGAACCCGCCGACGGCTCCCCCCTGTTCGCGCAGGACGCCACGTTCTGTCCCCGCGCCTCCGCCTCGGCCGGCGCCGTCATGCTGGAGTCGGTCAACTATCCCGGCCGCTTCCTGCGCCACCGGAACTTCCAGCTGAGGCTGGACCCTTACCAGAACACCGGCCTCTACCGGTCCGACGCGTCCTTCCTGCTGGTGGACGGGTTGGCCTGAACACACGAAAAGCGGCGGCACCCGGCAGGTGCCGCCGCTCTTCGCACACGTGGAATCAGACGTTGAACCCGAGCGCCCGCAGCTGCTCCCGGCCGTCGTCCGTGATCTTGTCCGGGCCCCACGGCGGCATCCAGACCCAGTTGATGCGCAGCTCGTTGACCAGGCCGTCGGTGGCGGACTTGGCCTGGTCCTCGATGACGTCCGTCAGCGGGCAGGCCGCCGAGGTCAGGGTCATGTCCACGGTCGCGACGTTGGAGTCGTCGATGTGGATGCCGTAGATCAGGCCGAGGTTGACGACGTCGATGCCCAGTTCCGGGTCGACGACGTCCATCAGGGCCTCGCGGAGTTCCTCCTCCGAGGCCGGCTTCATCTCGACGGTGTCGCTCATGCGGTCTTCCTTTCGGCTTCGGCGCCACCCAGCGCCTGGGCCGTCGCGTCCTTCCACGCCATCCAGCTCAGGAGGGCGCACTTGACCCGCGCGGGGTACTTGGAGACACCGGCGAACGCGACCGCGTCCTCCAGGACCTCCTCCATCGCGTCGTCGGGCTCGATCCTGCCCTTGGACTGCATCAGCTCCAGGAAGGTCTCCTGGATCTTCCGCGCCTCGCCGAGGTCCTTGCCGACCAGCAGCTCGTTCAGCACGGAGGCGGAGGCCTGGCTGATGGAGCAGCCCTGGCCCTCGTAGGAGACGTCCTCGATCGTCGTGCCGTCGTACTTCACGCGCAGGGTGATCTCGTCGCCGCACGTCGGGTTCACGTGGTGCACCTCGGCGTCGCCATCCCGCAAGCCCCGCCCGTGCGGGTTCTTGTAGTGGTCCAGGATGACGTCCTGGTACATCGAGTCCAGCTTCACGGTTTCAGCTCACGCCTCTCAGCCGAAGAAGTTCCGTACGTGCTCCAGCCCCTCGACCAGTGCGTCGATCTCGGCCGGCGTGGAGTACAGATAGAACGACGCTCGCGTGGTCGCAGGAATTCCGTAGCGCAGGCAGACCGGACGGGCGCAGTGGTGGCCGACCCGGACCGCGATGCCCTGCTCGTCGAGGACCTGGCCCACGTCGTGCGGGTGGATGTCCCCGAGCGTGAAGGAGATCGCCGCCCCGCGGTCCTCGGCCGTCGTCGGACCGATGATCCGCAGGTCGGGGACCTCGGCCAGGCGCTGCACCGCGTACTCGGTCAGTGCGTGCTCATGGGCGAGGATCTTGTCCATGCCGATCGACTGGAGGTAGTCGATCGCCGCGCCGAGGCCGACCGCCTGGGCGATCGGGGGCGTGCCCGCCTCGAACTTGTGCGGCGCGGGCGCGTAGGTGGACGAGTGCATCGAGACCGTCTCGATCATCTCGCCGCCGCCGAGGAACGGAGGCAGGTCCTCCAGCAGCTCCTGGCGGCCCCACAGGACGCCGATGCCGGTCGGGCCGCACATCTTGTGACCGGTGAAGGCCACGAAGTCGGCCTGCAGGGCCTGCACGTCCAGCGGCATGTGCGGGGCGGCCTGGGAGGCGTCGATGCAGACGAGGGCGCCGACCTCCTGGGCGCGGCGGATGATCGTCTCGACCGGGTTGACCGTGCCCAGGATGTTCGACACCAGCACGAAGGAGACGATCTTCGTCTTCTCCGTGATGACCTCGTCGATGTTGGACAGGTCCAGCCGGCCGTCGTCGGTGAGGCCGAACCACTTCAGCTTCGCGCCCGTGCGCTGCGCCAGCAGCTGCCACGGCACGATGTTGGAGTGGTGCTCCATCTCCGTGATGACGATCTCGGTCTCGTGGTCCACCCGGTAGGGCTCGTCGGCCCAGCCCAGCATGTTCGCCACGAGGTTCAGCGACTCGGAGGCGTTCTTGGTGAAGATCACCTCGTCGCGGCTGGGCGCGTTGATGAACGCGGCGACCTTGTCGCGCGCGCCCTCGTACAGCGCCGTGGCCTCCTCGGCGAGCACATGCACACCGCGGTGGACGTTGGCGTTGTAGCGCTCGTAGTACTCGCTCAGGGCGTCCAGCACCTGGCGCGGCTTCTGGGAGGTCGCCGCGTTGTCCAGGTACACGAGCTTCTTGCCGTCGTGGACCAGCCGGTCCAGGACGGGGAAGTCCTTGCGGATCGCCTCGGTGTCGAGGAGGCCCGGCAGCTGTGTCACGCGGATGCGCCACCCTTCGTGTATGCCTCGTAGCCCTCGTCCTCCAGCTTGTCGGCGAGCTCGGCGCCGCCGGACTCCACGATCCGGCCGGCGGAGAAGACGTGGACGAAGTCGGGCTTGATGTAGCGCAGGATGCGCGTGTAGTGCGTGATCAGCAGGGTGCCGACCTCGCCGGTCTCGCGGACGCGGTTGACGCCCTCGGAGACGATGCGGAGCGCGTCGACGTCCAGGCCGGAGTCGGTCTCGTCCAGGATCGCGACCTTCGGCTTGAGCAGCTCCAGCTGGAGGATCTCGTGACGCTTCTTCTCACCGCCGGAGAAGCCCTCGTTCACGTTGCGCTCGGCGAAGGACGGGTCCATGTTGAGGCGCTCCATGGCCTCCTTGACCTCCTTCACCCAGGTGCGCAGCTTGGGGGCCTCGCCGCGGATGGCGGTGGCGGAGGTGCGCAGGAAGTTGGAGACCGAGACGCCGGGGACCTCGACCGGGTACTGCATCGCCAGGAACAGGCCCGCGCGGGCGCGCTCGTCGACGGACATCTCCAGGACGTCCTCGCCGTCGAGCAGCACGGTGCCGCCCGTGATCGTGTACTTCGGGTGACCCGCGAGCGAGTAGGCGAGGGTCGACTTGCCGGAGCCGTTGGGGCCCATGATGGCGTGCGTCTCGCCCTGCTTCACGGTGAGGTCGACGCCCTTGAGGATCTCCTTCGTGGCGTTGTCGGCCTCGACGGTGACGTGCAGGTCTCGGATTTCAAGCGTTGCCATGGGTGCCTCAGGACTCCTGGGTGAGGGAGACGAGAACGTCGTCCCCTTCGATCTTTACGGGGTATACGGGGACGGGGCGCGTCGCGGGGAGGCCGGACGGCTTGCCGGTGCGCAGGTCGAAGCTGGAGCCGTGCAGCCAGCACTCGATCTGGCAGTCCTCCACCTCGCCCTCGGAGAGGGAGACGTTCGCGTGCGAGCAGATGTCGTGGATCGCGAACACCTCGCCCTCGGTCTTCACGACCGAGACCGGCGTGCCGTCGAGTTCCACCCGCTTCGGGGTGTCCTCCTCCAGCTCGCTCAGCCCACAGGCGCGTACGAACTGCGTCATGCGACCGAAGCCTCCAGCTCTTCCTCGATCTTGGCGAGCAGGCGCTCCTCGATGTCGGCGACACCGATCTGCTGGACCAGCTCGGCGAAGAAGCCGCGGACCACCAGGCGGCGGGCCTCGTGCTCCGGGATGCCGCGGGCCATCAGGTAGAAGAGCTGCTCGTCGTCGAAGCGGCCGGTGGCGGAGGCGTGGCCGGCGCCGACGATCTCGCCGGTCTCGATCTCCAGGTTCGGCACCGAGTCGACGCGCGCGCCGTCCGTGAGGACCAGGTTGCGGTTCATCTCGTAGGTGTCCGTGCCCTCGGCCTTGGCCTCGATGAGCACGTCACCGATCCAGACCGCGTGCGCGTCGTCGCCCTGGAGCGCGCCCTTGTAGACGACGTTCGACTTGCAGTGCGGGGTGTTGTGGGTGACCAGCAGGCGGTGCTCCTGGTGCTGCCCGGCGTCGGTGAAGTACAGGCCGAACAGCTCGGCCTCGCCGCCGGGGCCGGCGTACTCCACGCGCGGGTGCAGGCGCACCACGTCACCGCCGAAGGTGACGACCACGGACTTGAAGGCGGCGTCCCGGCCGACCAGCGCGTTGTGCTGGGCGACGTGGACGGCCTTGTCGTCCCAGTCCTGGACGGAGACGACGGTCAGCTTGGCGCCGTCCCCGAGGACGTAGTCGACGTTGGCCGCGAGCACCGCGTCACCGGTGTGGTCGATGACCACGACGGCCTCGGCGAAGGCGCCCAGCTCGATCACCTGGTGGCCGAAGGCGGTGCCGCCCTGGCCGTGCACCGCGACGCGGATCGGCTCGGTGAGGACGGTCTCCTTCGGGACGGTCACGACCGAGGCCTTCTCGAAGGCGGAGTACGCCTGCGCGGCGACGCGGTCCACCGGGGTACCCGCCTTGCCGAGGCGCGCGTCGTCACGGCCGACGGTCTCGACGGTGACGCCCTCGGGGGCCTGGATGTCGACCTTCACACCGTCGCCGTTCGCGACGGCGGTGCCGTCGTGCAGACCGCGCAGGCGCTCCAGCGGGGTGAACCGCCACTCCTCCTCACGGCCGTGCGGGACCGGGAAGTCCGCGACGTCGAAGGACGGGGGCGCGCTCATGCGCGAGACGACGGTCGACTCCGCGGCGACCGCGATCGAGCCGGCGGTGGTGGAACCCACCGGGATGTTCTGGGCCTCAGCCATGGCTGTCGTAGTGCTCTCTTTCCTGAGTAAGACGTCTGCTGGCGGTGGGGGCGGTCCTAACCGACCGCGCCCTCCATCTGCAGCTCGATCAGCCGGTTGAGCTCCAGCGCGTACTCCATGGGCAGCTCCTTGGCGATCGGCTCGACGAAGCCGCGCACGATCATCGCCATGGCCTCGTCCTCGGACAGGCCGCGGCTCATCAGGTAGAAGAGCTGGTCCTCGGAGACCTTGGAGACGGTGGCCTCGTGGCCCATGGACACGTCGTCCTCGCGGACGTCGACGTACGGGTACGTGTCCGACCGGGAGATGGTGTCCACCAGCAGCGCGTCGCACAGCACGTTGGACTTCGATCCGGCGGCGCCCTCGCCGATCTCGATCAGACCGCGGTAGGACGTACGACCGCCACCGCGCGCGACCGACTTGGAGACGATGTTGGACGAGGTGTTCGGCGCCATGTGGACCATCTTGGCGCCGGCGTCCTGGTGCTGCCCCTCGCCCGCGAAGGCGATGGACAGGGTCTCGCCCTTGGCGTGCTCGCCCATCAGGTAGACGGCCGGGTACTTCATCGTCACCTTGGAGCCGATGTTGCCGTCGATCCACTCCATGGTCGCGCCCTCGTAGGCCACGGCGCGCTTGGTGACCAGGTTGTAGACGTTGTTCGACCAGTTCTGGATGGTCGTGTAACGGCAGCGGGCGTTCTTCTTGACGATGATCTCGACGACCGCGGAGTGCAGCGAGTCCGACTTGTAGATCGGGGCCGTGCAGCCCTCGACGTAGTGCACGTAGGCACCCTCGTCGACGATGATCAGGGTCCGCTCGAACTGGCCCATGTTCTCCGTGTTGATGCGGAAGTAGGCCTGGAGCGGGATCTCGACGTGCACGCCCTTCGGCACGTAGATGAAGGAGCCGCCGGACCACACGGCGGTGTTCAGCGCGGCGAACTTGTTGTCACCGGCCGGGATGACCGTGCCGAAGTACTCCTTGAAGAGCTCCGGGTGCTCCTTCAGGGCGGTGTCGGTGTCGAGGAAGATGACGCCCTGCTCCTCCAGGTCCTCGCGGATCTGGTGGTAGACGACCTCCGACTCGTACTGGGCGGCGACACCGGCGACGAGGCGCTGCTTCTCGGCCTCCGGGATGCCCAGCTTGTCGTAGGTGTTCTTGATGTCCTCGGGCAGGTCCTCCCAGGACTCCGCCTGCTTCTCCGTGGAGCGCACGAAGTACTTGATGTTGTCGAAGTCGATGCCCGAGAGGTCGGATCCCCAGTTCGGCATCGGCTTCTTCTCGAAGAGCTTCAGGCCCTTCAGGCGCAGCTTGGTCATCCACTCCGGCTCGGACTTCTTGCCCGAGATGTCGCGGACGACGTCCTCGTTGAGGCCGCGCCTGGCGGAGGCACCGGCCACGTCGGAGTCGGCCCAGCCGTATTCGTACTTGCCCAGGCCCTCGAGTTCGGGGTGGGCAGTCTCCGTGGGGAGAGTCATGCGGGGTTCCTCCCGGCCGTGCTTGCAGGTGCGTCAGTGGAAATCTTGGGGATGAACGTCGTGCAGACGCCGTCGCCGTGCGCGATGGTCGCCAGTCGCTGGACATGGGTTCCCAGCAGCTCGGCGAAGATCTCCGTCTCCGCCTCGCACAGCTGCGGGAACTGTTCCGCGACGTGGGCGACCGGGCAGTGGTGCTGGCAGAGCTGCTCGCCGACCGGTGCGCTGCGCGCCGTAGCAGCGTACCCGTCGACGCTCAAGGCCCTGGCCAGCGCTTCGGCGCGTTTGTCGGGCGTCACGGCCTCGATCGCCTTGCGGTACGCGCTCGCCTGGGCGGCGATCCGGGCGCGGGCGAAGGCGGCGACCGCCTCGGGGCCGCCCTCCCGCTCGGCGATCCAGCGCAGCGCGTCCGCGGCCAGCTTGTCGTACGACTGGTCGAAGGCGTCCCGGCCGCAGTCCGTGAGCGCGAAGACCTTGGCGGGGCGGCCGCGCGTGCGCGTGCCGTACACCCGCTGTTCGCGGGCCTCCACGACGTCGTCGGCGACCAGCGCGTCCAGGTGACGCCGGACGGCCGCCTGGGTCAGTCCCAGCCGGCCGGCGAGTTCGGCGACGGTCGACGGACCGTGGTCCAGGATGGACCGCGCGACCCGGTTGCGCGTGGAGCGCTCACCGGTCGCTAGCTCCTCCTGGGGGGCACCCGTGGGGGTCTCCCGAGCCTCGCCGACGTTTTTCACAACGCCATTGTTGCGTAATTCCGCGGAGCCTGACAAGCGCCGTCCGGATCACCGGACGGTGCCCTGCGTCACTTAGGCATACCTAATCTGACCTGGGCAAACGATCTTCTGATCGATCATTCCGCGAGCTCCGCGCAGCTTATGCGGTAGCGCCCCGAGGCCCCGTCGGGAAGACTCCCCACCATGTCCGCACCCCCTCCGACCGGCCCTCTTGTCACCCGCGACACCCTCGCGGCAGGCGTGCGTCTGCTCGGTGTCGAGACCGGCGAGACCCTCCTCGTGCATTCCTCGCTCAGCTCCCTCGGCTGGGTGAACGGCGGCGCGGTCGCCGTGGTCCAGGCCCTCCTCGACGCCCTCGGCCCGTCCGGCACGCTCGTCGTCCCGACCCAGACCGGCGACCAGTCCGATCCGGCCGTATGGGGGAACCCGCCGGTACCCGCGCAGTGGTGGGACCGGATCCGCGCCACCATGCCCCCGTACGACCCCCTGATCACCCCCTCGCGCGGGGTCGGCGTCGTCCCCGAGACCGTGCGCACCTGGCCCGGTGCCCTGCGCAGCGCGCACCCGCAGACCTCCTTCGCCGCGCTCGGCCTCCGCGCGCGGGAGATCACCGACGGCCACGCCGCCGACTGCCGGCTCGGTGAGCAGAGCCCGCTGGCCCGGCTGGAGAAGCTGGGCGCCCGGGTGCTGCTGCTCGGCGCGGGCTACGACGCCTGCACCGCCTTCCACCTCGCCGAGTACCGGATACCCGCACCCCGCGTGGAGGTCGGCCGGCCCGCTCCCGGCGGCGGCTGGGAGACCGTGGTCGAGGTCTCGATCACCTCCGACCGGTTCGACGAGCTGGGGCACGACTACGAACGCGACCGACCCGTCGTGCGCGGCACCGTGGGCGCGGCGGACGTCCGGCTGTTCCCGCTGGCGGACGCCGTGGCCTACGCCGAGCGGTGGCTGCCGCTGCACCGTTCCCGTGCGGAGGACTTCCCCCACCCCCACGCCTGAGGGGCAAGCGGTCTCCCTAGACTCTGGGACATGCGAAGTGAGCCCGTGGTCCAGGTCCAGGCCCTGGTGAAGCGGTACGGCACGAAGACCGCGGTGGACGGCCTCGACCTGGTGGCCGAAGCGGGCGTGACCGCCGTACTCGGCCCCAACGGGGCGGGGAAGACGACCACGGTCGAGACCTGCGAGGGGTACCGGAAGCCGGATTCCGGCACGGTGCGCGTCCTGGGCCTCGACCCCGTCCGGGACTCCGCCGAGCTGCGGCCCCGCATCGGCGTGATGCTCCAGTCCGGCGGCGTGTACTCGGGCGCCCGCGCCGACGAGATGCTCCGGCACGTGGCCAGGCTGCACGCGCACCCGCTGGACGTGGACGCCCTCATCGAACGTCTCGGCCTCGGCTCCTGCGGCCGGACCGGCTACCGGCGGCTCTCCGGCGGCCAGCAGCAGCGGCTCGCGCTCGCCATGGCCGTCGTGGGCCGCCCGGAACTGGTCTTCCTGGACGAGCCGACCGCCGGGCTCGACCCGCAGGCCCGCCGCGCCACCTGGGACCTGGTCCGGGACCTGCGCGCCGACGGCGTCTCGGTGATCCTCACCACGCACCACATGGACGAGGCCGAGCAGCTCGCCGACGACGTCGCGATCATCGACGGCGGCCGGGTCATCGCCCAGGGCTCCCCGGAGGAGCTGTGCCGGGGCGGCGCCGAGAACACCCTGCGCTTCACCGGCCGCCCCGGCCTCGACGTCGGCTCCCTGCTCAAGGCGCTCCCGGCCGACTGCACGGCCGCCGAGCTGACCCCGGGCTCCTACCGGGTCGTCGGCAAGGTCGACCCCCAGCTGCTGGCCACGGTCACCTCCTGGTGCGCCCAGCACGGGGTGATGCCGGACCGGATCTCGGTGGAGCGGCACACCCTGGAGGACGTCTTTCTGGAGCTGACCGGCAAGGAGCTGCGCTCGTGACCATTGGTACGTACTCCCCGAAGCCGGGTGCCGCACCGCTCCCCCGCATGATCGCGGCGCAGGCGGCGCTGGAGACCAGGATGCTGCTGCGCAACGGCGAGCAGCTGCTGCTGACGGTGGTCATCCCGACCCTGCTGCTGGTGCTCTTCAGCTCGGTCGACATCGTGGACACCGGCAGGGGCGAGGCCGTCGACTTCCTCGCCCCCGGCATCCTGGCGCTGGCCGTGATGTCGACGGCGTTCACCGGCCAGGCCATCGCCACCGGCTTCGAACGCCGCTACGGCGTGCTGAAGCGGCTCGCCTCCTCGCCGCTGCCCCGCTGGGGCCTGATGACCGCCAAGACGCTGTCCGTGCTGGTCACGGAGGTCCTCCAGGTCGCCCTGCTGACCGTCATCGCCTTCGCGCTGGGCTGGTCCCCGCACGGCAACCCGGCGGCCGTCCTGCTCCTGCTGCTCCTCGGCACGGCCGCCTTCTCCGGGCTCGGCCTGCTGATGGCGGGCACGCTCCGGGCGGAGGCCACGCTGGCCGCCGCGAATCTGGTGTTCCTGCTGCTCCTCGTGGGCGGCGGGGTCATCGTGCCGCTGGAGAAGTTCGGCTCGACGGGACAGCACGTGCTCGGTCTGCTGCCGATCTCCGCCCTGTCGGACGGCCTGCGGGACGTGCTCCAGCACGGCGGCGGCACGCCCTGGGCCGACCTCGGGATCCTCGCCGTGTGGGCGGTGGCCGCACTGGCCGCTGCCGGGAAGTTCTTCCGCTGGGAGTGACCGGCGCCGCACCCCCGGAAGGCGACCCTCGTGAACGCGTGCACAAGCGGCGGCCTACGATGGTGCGCGTGCCCAAGCTGAACCGCGCCGACGCCGAAGCCGCCCTGCGCAACCCGCTCGCCTTCATCGCCGACCGCTGGACCCCGGACCCACGGACCGTCCGGCGGGCCGCGCTCGCCGCGCTCGTGATGTCGGTCGTCATCGTCGTCACCGGCGGCGCCGTCCGCCTCACCGGCTCGGGCCTCGGCTGCCCGACCTGGCCCACCTGCACCGACGACTCGCTGACCACCACCCGGGCCATGGGCTTCCACGGGGTCGTCGAGTTCGGCAACCGCATGCTGACCTACGTGCTGTGCGCGGCCGTCGGCTGGGCGATCATCGCGGCCCGGGCCGAGAAGCCGTGGCGGCGCAGCCTGACCCGGCTGGGCTGGGCCCAGTTCTGGGTGGTCATGGGCAACGCGGTGCTCGGCGGCATCGTCGTCCTGGTCGGCCTGAACCCGTACACGGTCGCCGCGCACTTCCTGCTCTCCACGGCACTGATCGCCATCGCGACCGTGATGTGGCAGCGCACCCGGGAGGGCGACGGGGCGCCGCGTCCGCTGGTCGGCACGGCGGTGCAGCAGCTGGTGTGGTTCCTGGTGGCCGCGACCGTGCTGCTCGTCGCGGTCGGCACGGTGGTCACCGGGTCCGGACCGCACGCCGGCGACTCCAGCGAGGTCGAGCGCATCCCGATCGACTGGGAGACGGTCTCCAAGCTGCACGCGGTGCTCGCCTGGATCGTCGTGACGCTGACGTTCGCCCTGTGGTTCGTCCTGAAGGCGGTCGACGCCCCGCCCGGCCCCCTGGTGCGGACGCGGGAGCTGTTCGTGGTCCTGCTCGCGCAGGGCGTGATCGGGTACGTGCAGTACTTCACGCACCTGCCCGAGATGCTGGTGGGCCTGCACATGCTCGGCTCGTGCCTGATCTGGATCGCCACCCTGCGCGTGCTGCTCGCGCTGCGCGAGCGCCCGGAGGCCGTCCTGGACGTGCCGGGCCCCTCGGCCGAGGTGACGGTCGGCACGCGCGCCTGAATCACCCGTACGTGGTGATCAGCCCGTCGATCGCGGGCCCCAGGAACGCCCGGGTCGCGCCGGCCCGGTGGGCGAGCCAGTCGCCGGTGGCCGGGGCCGCGGCGTCGTAACGGCGTCGGGCGATGTCGTCGACGACCTCGGGGGGAGCGCCGAGGGACGGGAGTTCGGCGAGGGCCTCCCGCTTGGTGATCAGCCGGCCGTCGCGGAGGGTCACGGTGGCCCGGGCGAAGGTCAGCAGGCCCAGGTCGACCCAGACGTCCTGCCGCCACAGCCGGGCCCGGTCCACCGCCGGCCGCCAGAAGTCGCGCTGGTCGCGCACGACGAAGTCGTCGAGCTGGAGGTCCGGCACCGGCGGCAGCAGCGCGCCCGGCGCCTCTCCGTGCAGCACGCGTCCGAAGGCGTGCAGCTCGCGCCGGGTGACGGGGGTGACGCTGCGGCGCAGCAGACCGTCGTGCGCCCAGGTCAGGTGCCGCCGCTCGGGGTCGGCCAGCGTGGCCGGGGTGAGATAGCTGCAGTGGAGCTTGGCGGCGAGCGGCCCGACGGCGCGCAGCCGGGCGTGCAGGGCCGCCACCTGCCAGGCCTGCCTCGGCCCGAGCGGCCCGGGCAGGACGGCGATGAGGTCCAGGTCGCTGCGCCCCTCCTGGTAGTCCCCGCCGGCCAGGGAGCCGTGGGCCCAGAGGGCGAGGGGACGTAAGGGCGCGAGGCCGCGCTGGAAGGCGTCGAGCAGCGTGTCGGTCGGCATCGCCCCAGTCTGTACGGCACGGCACGCGCTGTACATCCCTCACTCCAGCCCGTGCACGGCCCGCGCTGGACTTCCCTCGTTCCAGCCTGTCCACCCGGCCCGCGCTCGACATCCCTCACTCCAGCCCGTCCACCCGGCCCGCGCTCGACATCCCTCACTCCTGCCCGCACACCGGGCCCGCGCCGGACATCCCTCGTTCCAGCCGGTCCACCCGGCCCGCGCTCGACATCCTTCGCTCCTGCCCGCACACCCGGCCCGCGCCGGACATCCCTCACTCCAGCCCGTACACCCGGCGCGCGTTGTCCGCCGCGATCAGCCGGGCCACCCGCTGGGCGTCCTCCAGGGACCAGGCGCCCTCGGCCACCCAGCCGCCCAGCACCCGGCCCAGGGCCTCCCGGAAGAGGCGGGCGCCGACGACGTGCAGTTCGGGCAGGCCCCGGGCGCCGGTGGAGAAGAGGATCTTGCCGAAGGGGGCCAGTTCCAGGAGCTCGGCGAGGACCGTGGCCGCCCCGGCGCCGGTGCGCACGAGCGCGGCGCCCGCGTCGGCGTAGACGTGCGGGAAGACCCCGGCCAGGTGGGCGGCGTGGCGGTGGGACGGATAGCCGTGCAGCAGGACGAGGTCGGTGCCGAGGCCGGCGGTGGCCCGGACGAAGTCGGTGAGCAGCACCGGGTCCGTGCGGTCGATGCGGGAGCCGGGTTCGCCGAGGCCGGCGTGCAGTTGCAGGGGCAGGCCCGAGGCAACCGCGATCCACAGCAGGTGGCGCAGCAGCACGGGGTCCGTGAGCGGGCCGCCGACCCGCCGCCCGGCCAGCCAGCGGCCCGCCGCGCCCCGCACCTCCCCGGGCCCCGGCGGTTCGGGCGCGAGGGCCAGGCCGTGCCGCAGCCCCGCGACGGAGGTGAAGGCGACGGCGGTCGCCGCGGCCCCGTGCACCGACTCGGCGAGGTTGGCCAGGAAGGACTCGACGGTGCCGGAGGTGTCGGCGACCTGCTCGGCGAGCGGTTCCAGCCGGATGATCTCGTGGGCCCGGGCCGCCGCCGCGGAGGCCAGTTCGGCGGGAGCGGTGAGGTCGCCCGGCAGGCCCGAGTCGACCAGGTACGTCGTGATGCCGCTGCCGCGCAGCAGCCGGCGGCCCGCCTCCAGGGCGCCCAGTTCCCGGCGCCGGGCCAGGTAGCGGGCGGGCGGGCAGTGCGGCTCCAGGCCGAGCAGGGGCGGGCACCAGCGCCGTACGGCGAAGCCGGTCTGGGTGTCGAAGAGCGTGGTACCCGGGGCCGGTGGTCCCTCGGTACGCGCCAGCTGGGCCTCGAAGGTGCCGAGGCCCAGTTCCGTCCGCAGTACGCCGTGGCAGTACTGGTCCACGAGGGACGGCGTCTCGATCATCCCGGCCTCCCCGCGTCCGCTGGCTTTGACCGGCCTAACGGGTGAACGGGGTGTGAGGTCGCGGATGAGTTCGGGTCTGTTCGCGGTCCGCCGGCCGCGGGTCGTACCGGGTCACCCGGCCGGCCGCCGGGTGGTTCAGCCGCCCACCTGGATACCGGCCATCCGCTTCCACTCGTACGGGCCCGTCCGCACCTTGGCGGCGTACTCGCCGTCGAAGGACTCGTGGACCGTGATGCCGGCCTTCTCCACCGCCTGCCGGGCGATCTCGGTGCTGGGCGCGACCAGGTCGCCCCAGCCGCCGTCCTCGCCGACGAGGACGATGCGGGCGCCGCGTTCGCCGATGTGGGCCACCTGGCCCTCCGCGCCGCCGTGCGCCTTCGCGAAGGCGGTGATCCGGTGGGCGAGCCGGGACACCTTGCGCTCGGCCCGCGCGTCAACCTGCTGCGTGTCTGCCATGCCCAGGATGCTACCGACGGGTAGATCAGCTGGCGAGATCAGGGCTCTGTGACATACGCCCGCCGCGCCTCAGCGCAGGAACGGGTCCACCGCGATCGCCACGAACAGCAGGGACACATAGGTGATGGACCAGTGGAAGAGCCGCATCTCCTTCAGCTTCGCGCCCGTGACCTCGGCCTTGGCCCGGTTCTGCAGGGCGTGCGCCTCCCACAGCCACCAGCCGCCCGAGGCGAGGGCGACGGCCGTGTAGAACCAGCCGGTGTAACCGAGCGGGGTGAGCAGCAGGGAGACGGCCACCATCACCCAGCTGTAGACGACGATCTGCCGGGCGACGACCTTGTTGGACGCGATGACCGGCAGCATCGGCACGCCCACGCGCGCGTAGTCCTCCTTGACCTTCATGGACAGCGGCCAGTAGTGCGGCGGCGTCCAGAAGAAGATCACCATGAAGAGGATGAGCGGCGCCCAGGAGAGCGAGTTCGTCACGGCCGACCAGCCGATCAGTACCGGCATGCAGCCCGCGATGCCGCCCCACACGATGTTCTGCGACGTGCGCCGCTTGAGGATCATGGTGTAGACGACGACGTAGAAGAGGAGGGCCCCGAGCGAGAGCCAGGCGCTCAGCCAGTTGACGGTGAGGCCGAACAGCAGCGTCGAGACGACGGCCAGGGTGATGCCGAAGGCCAGGCACTCGCGCGGGCTGACCATGCCGGTCACCAGGGGCCGCTGCGAGGTGCGGTCCATCAGGGCGTCGATGTCCCGGTCGATGTACATGTTCAGCGCGTTGGCGCCGCCCGCGGACAGATAGCCGCCGACGCAGGTGAGCAGGACCAGCACGAGGTCGGGCACGCCCTGCTGCGCCAGGAACATCACCGGAACCGTGGTGATGAGCAGCAGCTCGATGATCCGCGGCTTGGTCAGCGCCACGAACGCCTTGACACGGGCCCCGAACGGCCGCTGGACCGGGCCCTGGCTCGCACCAGCCAGCACACCCGCTGGACGGGATTCGACGGCCGTCACGCACACCCCTGACAGAGACATCCCAGCAAGCCTCCCCTGTGAAGTCCCGGTAAAGGCTCGCGCGTACCACGCCACTGTAGACGTTGCCCATACCCCGGCCTTCGCGGGGGTGGGGTCGTGTTGGAGCACGCCCCATAAGAGGGGAGCGGGCACTCGATTGAGCGCTCAGATGACCGCCTCCGTATTCATGTGCCGACCGGCTTGTCGGCCAGTCGGGAGGCGGATCGCACCGAGTCCCGGCAGTCTGTAAACACTCGAAAAAACGCACGTCCTTACGGGGGTAGGCTCGACAACGGCCGGTGGGCGCCACGCCTTCCGGCGGCCGGGTGGGCGCATGCCCCGACGACCGGCGACCGACATGTGGAGAGGAGCCCTGACCCAGGGTGAGCACCAAGCCGACCACCACAGACCTTGAGTGGACCGAGCTGGACCAGCGGGCTGTGGACACCGCCCGTGTCCTGGCCGCAGACGCCGTACAGAAGGTCGGCAACGGCCATCCCGGTACGGCGATGAGCCTGGCCCCGGCCGCCTACACCCTCTTCCAGAAGGTGATGCGGCACGACCCGGCCGACCCCGAGTGGGTGGGGCGCGACCGTTTCGTGCTGTCCGCCGGCCACTCGTCCCTGACCCTCTACACCCAGCTGTACCTGGCCGGTTTCGGCCTGGAGCTGGACGACCTGAAGGCGTTCCGTACGTGGGGTTCGAAGACCCCGGGTCACCCGGAGTACGGGCACACCAGGGGTGTCGAGACCACCACGGGCCCGCTGGGCCAGGGTGTGGCCAACGCGGTGGGCATGGCGATGGCCGCCCGCTACGAGCGCGGTCTGTTCGACCCGGAGGCCCCGCAGGGCGAGTCCCCCTTCGACCACTTCGTGTACTGCATCGCCGGTGACGGCTGTCTCCAGGAGGGCATCTCCGCCGAGGCGTCCTCGCTGGCCGGTCACCAGAAGCTGGGCAACCTGATCCTGCTGTGGGACGACAACCACATCTCGATCGAGGGCGACACCGAGACGGCCGTCTCCGAGGACACCGTCAAGCGGTACGAGGCCTACGGCTGGCACGTGCAGCGGGTGGAGGCCAAGGCCGACGGCGACCTGGACCCGCAGGCGATCTTCGCCGCGATCCAGGAGGCGAAGAAGGTCACGGACAGGCCGTCCTTCATCGCGATGCGCTCGATCATCGCCTGGCCGGCCCCGAACGCGCAGAACACCGAGGCCGCGCACGGTTCGGCGCTGGGCGAGGAGGAGGTCGCGGCCACCAAGCGCGTCCTCGGCTTCGACCCGGAGCAGAGCTTCGAGGTCGCCGACGAGGTCATCGCGCACACCCGCAAGGCGCTGGAGCGGGGTGCCGAGGCGAAGGCCGAGTGGGAGAAGTCCCTCCAGGTGTGGCGGGACGCCAACCCGGAGCGGGCCGCCGAGTTCGACCGGATCGGCAAGGGCGAGCTGCCCACCGGCTGGGAGGAGAAGCTCCCGGTCTTCGAGCCCGGCAAGGCCGTTGCGACGCGTGCCGCGTCCGGCAAGGTGCTGCAGGCGCTCGGCGCGGTGATCCCCGAGCTGTGGGGCGGCTCCGCCGACCTCGCCGGCTCGAACAACACCACGATCGACAAGGACAGCTCGTTCCTGCCCGCGGGCAACCCGCTGCCGGAGGCCAATCCGTACGGCCGCACGATCCACTTCGGTATCCGCGAGCACTCCATGGGCGCGGAGCTGAACGGCATCACCCTGCACGGCAACACCCGTGTCTACGGCGGCACCTTCCTCGTCTTCTCCGACTACATGCGCAACGCGGTGCGCCTGTCGGCCCTGATGCACCTGCCGGTGACGTACGTGTGGACGCACGACTCCATCGGTCTGGGCGAGGACGGCCCGACCCACCAGCCGGTCGAGCACCTGGCCTCGCTGCGCGCGATCCCGGGTCTGAACATCGTGCGTCCGGCGGACGCCAACGAGACCGCGATCGCCTGGCGCGAGATCCTCCGGCGCTGGACGAAGGAGTTCGGCAAGGGCCAGCCGCACGGCCTGGCGCTCACCCGCCAGGGTGTGCCGGTGTACGAGCCGAACGAGGACGCCGCGCGTGGCGGCTACGTGCTGTTCGAGGCCGACGGCGAGCCGCAGGTGATCCTGATCGCCACCGGTTCCGAGGTGCATGTGGCGGTGGAGGCGCGTGAGCGGCTCCAGGCCGAGGGCGTCCCGACGCGGGTCGTGTCCATGCCGTCGGTGGAGTGGTTCGAGCAGCAGGACCAGGGGTACCGGGACTCCGTGCTGCCGCCGTCCGTCAAGGCCCGGGTCGCCGTGGAGGCGGGCATCGGCCTGACGTGGCACAAGTACGTGGGAGACGCCGGCCGCATCGTTTCCCTGGAGCACTTCGGTGCCTCCGCGGACGGCAAGGTGCTCTTCCGGGAGTTCGGCTTCACCGCGGAGAACGTGGCCGCGAAGGCGCGGGAATCCCTCGCCGACGCCCAGCGCTGACGCTCACATACGACACGTAGGAGATGTAATTCCATGACAGACGCACTCAAGCGCCTCTCCGAGGAAGGCGTCGCGATCTGGCTGGACGACCTGTCGCGCAAGCGGATCACGTCCGGCAACCTCGCCGAGCTGATCGACCAGCAGCACGTCGTGGGCGTCACCACCAACCCGACGATCTTCCAGAAGGCGATCTCGCAGGGCGACGGCTACGACCAGCAGCTGTCGGACCTCGCCGCCCGCAAGGTCACCGTCGAAGAGGCCATCCGCATGATCACCACGGCGGACGTCCGCGACGCCGCCGACATCCTGCGCCCGGTCTTCGACGCCACGAACGGCCAGGACGGCCGGGTCTCCATCGAGGTCGACCCCCGTCTCGCGCACAACGAGCACGCCACCGTCGCCGAGGCCAAGCAGCTGGCCTGGCTGGTGGACCGCCCGAACACCCTCATCAAGATCCCGGCCACCATGGCGGGCATCCCGGCGATCAGCGAGGTCATCGGCCTCGGCATCAGCGTCAACGTCACGCTGATCTTCTCGCTGGAGCGCTACCGCGCGGTCATGGACGCGTACCTGAGCGGTCTGGAGAAGGCCAAGGAGCGCGGCCTGGACCTGTCCAAGATCCACTCGGTGGCGTCCTTCTTCGTGTCCCGGGTGGACACCGAGGTCGACAAGCGCCTGGACTCGATCGGCACCGACGAGGCCAAGGCGCTGCGCGGCAAGGCCGCCGTCGCCAACGCGCGGCTGGCGTACCAGGCGTACGAGGAGGTCTTCTCCTCGGACCGCTGGAGCGCCCTGGAGAACGCGGGCGCCAACAAGCAGCGTCCGCTGTGGGCGTCGACCGGCGTGAAGGACCCGGCGTACCCGGACACCCTGTACGTCACCGAGCTGGTCGCCCCGAACACGGTCAACACCATGCCGGAGGCCACGCTGGAGGCCGTCGAGGACCACGGTGAGATCACCGGCAACACCATTGCCGGCACCTACGAGCAGGCGCGCGCCGACCTCGACGCGCTGGAGAAGCTCGGCATCGCGTACGACGACGTCGTGCAGGTGCTGGAGGACGAGGGCGTCGAGAAGTTCGAGGCGTCCTGGAACGACCTGCTCAAGTCGACCCAGGCGGAGCTCGAGCGCCTCGCCCCTTCGGAGGGCTGAGTTGTCACCCGTTTCCGGTTCCGGAGCGAACCCGCTTCGTGACCCGGCCGACCGACGGCTCCCGCGTATCGCGGGGCCGTCGGGCCTGGTCATCTTCGGTGTCACGGGCGACCTGTCGCGCAAGAAGCTGATGCCCGCGGTGTACGACCTCGCCAACCGGGGTCTGCTGCCGCCGGGCTTCTCGCTGGTGGGCTTCGCCCGCCGCGACTGGGAGCACGAGGACTTCGCCGAGGTCGTCCACGACGCGGTCAAGGAGCACTCGCGCACCCCCTTCCGCGAGGAGGTCTGGCAGCAGCTCATCCAGGGGATGCGCTTCGTGCAGGGCACCTTCGACGACGACGAGGCGTTCGAGCGGCTGCGCGCCACCATCGAGGAGCTGGACAAGGCACAGGGCACGGGCGGGAACTTCGCGTTCTACCTGTCGGTGCCGCCGAGCTCGTTCCCGGTGGTCATCCAGCAGCTGAAGAAGCACGGTCTGGCCGACCAGACCGGCGGTTCCTGGCGCCGCGCGGTCATCGAGAAGCCGTTCGGGCACGACCTGGCCTCGGCCGAGCAGCTCAACAAGGTCGTGCACGAGGTGTTCGAGCCGGACCAGGTGTTCCGGATCGACCACTACCTCGGCAAGGAGACCGTCCAGAACATCCTGGCGCTGCGCTTCGCCAACACGATGTTCGAGCCGATCTGGAACCGGTCCTTCGTGGACCACGTGCAGATCACGATGGCCGAGGACATCGGCATCGGCGGCCGGGCCGGCTACTACGACGGGATCGGCGCCGCCCGCGACGTCATCCAGAACCACCTGCTCCAGCTCATGGCCCTCACCGCCATGGAGGAGCCCGCCTCCTTCGACGCGGACGCGCTGGCCGCGGAGAAGGAGAAGGTGCTCGGCGCCGTCCGGCTGCCGAAGGACCTGGGCGCCAACACCGTGCGCGGGCAGTACGCGGCGGGCTGGCAGGGCGGCCAGAAGGTCATCGGCTACCTCGAAGAGGACGGCATCGACCCGAAGTCGAAGACCGACACCTACGCCGCGGTCAAGCTGGAGGTGGACAACCGCCGCTGGGCGGGCGTCCCCTTCTACCTGCGCACCGGCAAGCGCCTGGGCCGCCGGGTGACGGAGATCGCGGTCGTCTTCCAGCGGGCCCCGCACTCCCCGTTCGACACCACGGCGACGGAGGAGCTGGGCCAGAACGCGATCGTCATCCGCGTCCAGCCGGACGAGGGCGTCACGGTCCGCTTCGGCTCCAAGGTGCCGGGCACCTCGATGGAGATCCGGGACGTCTCCATGGACTTCGCCTACGGCGAGTCGTTCACGGAGTCCAGCCCGGAGGCGTACGAGCGGCTGATCCTGGACGTGCTGCTGGGCGACGCCAACCTCTTCCCGCGCACGGAGGAGGTCGAGCTGTCCTGGAAGATCCTCGACCCGATCGAGGAGTACTGGGACAAGCACGGCAGGCCCGCGCAGTACAAGTCGGGCACCTGGGGTCCCGTGGAGGCGGACGAGATGCTCGCACGAGACGGACGGAGCTGGCGGCGGCCATGAAGATAGACCTGACCGACACCACCGCCGGAAAGATCAACAAGGCGCTCGTGCAGGGCCGCCGCGCCATCGGCACGCCCGCCGTCGGCATGGTCCTCACCCTCGTCATCGTCACCGACGAGGAGAACGCGTACGACTCCCTGAAGGCCGCCAACGACGCCTCGCGCGAGCACCCCTCGCGCACGCTCGTGGTCATCAAGCGGGTCTCGCGTTCGCCGCGCGACCGCACGTCCTCGCGGCTGGACGCCGAGGTGCGGGTGGGCGCGGACGCGGGCACCGGCGAGACGGTCGTCCTGCGGCTGTACGGCGAGGCCGCCGACCACGCCGACTCGGTGGTCCTGCCGCTGCTGCTGCCGGACGCCCCGGTGGTCGTGTGGTGGCCGGTGAACGCCCCGCTCGACCCGGCGAAGGACCCGCTGGGCGCGCTCGCCCAGCGCCGGGTCACCGACACCTACGCCGCCGAGGAGCCGGTGCGGGAGCTGTCCGCCCGTGCCTCGGCCTACACGCCCGGCGACACCGACCTGTCCTGGACCCGGATCACGCCGTGGCGCTCGATGCTGGCGGCGGCCCTGGACCAGGTCACCTGCGAGGTGACGGCCGTCGAGGTGGAGGGCGAGGAGTTCAACCCGAGCTGCGAGCTGCTGGCGATGTGGCTCGCGGACCGGCTGGACGTGCCCGTGAAGCGTTCGCTGTCCTCCGGCCCCGGTCTGACCGCGGTCCGCATGGACACCAGCCAGGGCCCGATCGTGCTGGACCGGGCCGACGGCTCGCTGGCCACGCTGGCCATCGAGGGCCAGCCGGCCCGCGCGGTGGCGCTGAAGCGGCGGGACACCGCCGAGCTGATCGCGGAGGAGCTGCGCCGGCTGGACCCGGACGACACCTACGCGTCGGCGCTGCGTTACGGCGTGGAGCGGCTGAACACGGTTCCGCAGCAGGCGTCCGGGGACCCGGCCGAGCCGGTCGCGGAACCGGAGCCGGTCGAGGAAGCCGCCAAGGCGCCCGCGAAGAAGGCGGCGGCCAAGACCGCGAAGAAGGCACCGGCGAGGAAGGCGGCGGCGAAGTGAGCACTCCGCAGCTGGTCGTCCACCACGACAAGGAGCTGATGGCGCAGGCCGCCGCGGCCCGCCTGATCACGAAGATCGTGGACGCGCAGGCCTCCCGGGGCACCGCGTCCGTGGTCCTCACGGGCGGCCGCAACGGCAACGGCCTGCTGGCCGCGCTGGCGGCGGCGCCCGCCCGGGACGCCATCGACTGGGGTCGCCTGGACCTGTGGTGGGGCGACGAGCGCTACCTCCCCGAGGGCGACCCCGAGCGCAATGTCACGCAGGCCCGCGCGGCCCTGCTGGACTCGGTGCCGCTGGACCCGGAGCGCGTGCACGCCATGCCCGCCTCCGACGGCCCGTACGGCGCGGACGTGGAGGCGGCGGCGGAGGCGTACGCGGCGGAGCTGGCGAAGGCGGCCGGCCCGGAGAACCACGGTGCGGTGCCGACCTTCGACGTCCTGATGCTGGGCGTCGGTCCGGACACCCATGTGGCCTCGCTCTTCCCCGAGCTGCCCGCGGTCCGGGAGACGGAGCGCACGGTGGTCGGCGTGCACGGCGCCCCGAAGCCGCCGCCCACCCGGATCTCCCTCACCCTCCCGGCGATCCGCGCGGCCCGTGAGGTCTGGCTCCTCGCGGCCGGCGAGGACAAGGCGGAGGCCGTGGCCATCGCCCTGTCGGGCGCGGGCGAGATCCAGGCCCCGGCGGCGGGCGCGTACGGCCGCTCGCGCACCCTGTGGCTCCTGGACTCGGCGGCGGCCTCCCAGCTGCCGAGGTCGCTGTACCCGCCGGCGTCTCCGTGACGTCCGGCGGGGTGTAGCCGCGGCGGGGGTTTCGGCCCCCGCCGCCGCTATTTCACCGACCCCGCCATCACGCCCTGCACGAAGTGCCGCTGGAAGGCGAAGAACACCACGACCGGCACGATCAGGGACAGGAACGCGCCCGGGGCGAGGACGTCGATGTTGCTGCCGAACTGGCGGATCTGGGACTGGAGTTGGACGGTCAGCGGCTGGGACGAGCTGTCCGCGAAGAGCAGGGCGACCAGCATGTCGTTCCAGACCCACAGGAACTGGAAGATGGCGAGCGAGGCGAGCGCCGGGCGGCCCACCGGCAGGACCAGCCGGGTGAAGATGCGCCACTCGGTGCCGCCGTCCATCCGGGCCGCCTCCAGCATCTCCTTGGGGATGTCCGCGAAGTAGTTGCGGAGCAGGAAGACGGCGAAGGGCAGGCCGTAGGCGACGTGGAAGAGGACGACCCCGGGGATCGTGCCGAACAGGCCCAGCGCGCCGAAGAGTTTGGCGACGGGCAGCAGGCCGATCTGCACCGGCACCACCAACAGGGCCACCACCAGCAGGAACAGGGGCTCCCGCAGCGGGAAGTCCAGCCAGGCGAAGGCGTATCCGGCGAGGGCGGCGATGACGACGACCAGGGTGGTGGCCGGTACCGAGATCAGGACCGTGTTCCAGAAGGCCTGCGTCATGCCGGAGTTCTTCAGCAGCGCCGAGTAGTTGTCGAAGGACAGCTGGCCGGGGGCGGTCAGCGCCGTCCACCAGCCGCCCTTGGCGGTGTCCTGGGCCGAGCGCAGGGAGGACACGAACAGTCCGGCCAGCGGGGTCAGCCAGACCAGCCCGATGACCACCAGGAAGGCCTGCACCAGGCCGCTGCCCAGGCCGCGCCTGATCGCGTTCATCGCTGACTCCTCATCGTTGGCTCTGTCGGAAACGGCGGACGTTGAAGACCATCGCGGGGATCACCAGGAGCAGGAGCAGCACACCGAGGGCGCTGCCGAGGCCCTGGTCGTTGCCGCCGCCGAAGGAGACCAGCCACATCTGGGTGGCGAGGACGGTGGCGTCCTCCTGCACGGGGCCGGGCGCGATGATGTAGACGAGGTCGAAGACCTTCATCACGTTGATGACGAGGGTCACGAAGACCACGGTGAGCACGGGCGCGAGCAGCGGCACGGTGATCCGGCGGAAGATCTGCCACTCGTTCGCGCCGTCCATGCGGGCCGCCTCCAGTGCGTCCCGGGGCAGTGTGGAGAGGCCGGCGCCGATCAGGACCATCGCGAAGCCGGTCCAGATCCACAGGTAGGCGCCGATGATCGCCGGGGTCACCAGGGTCGGACCGAGCCAGGAGATGCCCTGGTAGGGCGAGGCGAAGTTCGACTCGGGCAGTTTCACCGTGTAGGAGCCGCGCTCCAGCCCGGAGAAGCGGAAGGAGCCGTCGGCGGCGGTCGTGGTGGTCCCGACCGTTTTTCCGTCGCGCACCGCCTGGACCGTCATGCCGGGCAGGCCGCTCTCCTTCCCGTCGACCGCGCCCTGCTTCCCGCCGCCACCGGGGGTGAAGTCCAGGTAGACGACGCCGCGCAGTTCGTCGGGTGCGGCCTTGCGGCCGGCCGCCGTGCGGGCGGGTGCGGCGTTGCCGGGCAGGTCCTTGGGCAGGACGCCGACCATCGGGAGCGCCACCGAGTCGCCCGCCGCGGCCGTCGCCCGGTAGGAGCCGTCCCGGTCCTGGGTGAGCAGGCCGGTGCGGCCGCGGGCGGTCGGGTAGGTCGACGTGCCCTGGAAGGCGTCGTGGACGGAGACGACGGCCGCGTTCAGCACGCCCTTGTCGGGGTCCTCGTCGTAGGCGAGCCGGAAGATGATGCCGGCGGCGAGGAAGGACACCGCCATCGGCATGAACAGGAGCAGTTTGAAGGCGGTCGCCCAGCGGACCTTCTCCACCAGGACGGCCAGGATCAGGCCGAGGCCGGTGAGCAGGGCGGGGGCGACGACGACCCAGATGGTGGTGTTGCGGATGGCCTTCAGGGTGGCCGGGTCGCGGAACATCTCGGTGTAGTTGTCGCCGCCGACGAACCGGGTGCCGGAGGCGTCGAAGAAGCTGCGGCCGACGGAGAACAGCACCGGGTAGACGACGAGGGCGCCGAGCAGGAGCAGCGCGGGGAAGACGAAGAGCAGGGCGATGAGCCGGCCGCGCCGCCGGCCGCGGCGCGTGGGCGCCGGGCCGGCGGCCCGCGGGCCCGCCTGCTGCTTCTCGACAGTGGTGGCGGTCATGGTGCTGCCGTTCAGTCCTGGTAGGCCTTGGCCGCCGCGGCTTCCAGCTTCGCCGCGGTGCCCTTCGGGTCCGACGGGTCGCGCAGGAAGTCCTGGAGCAGCTTCCACTCGCCGGCCCCCTTGGTGCCGCCGAAGGCCGCCGGCGCCTGGTCGGACATGTCGAAGCGGACCGAGTCGCCGGCTCCGACCAGGGACTTGGCGGTGGCGCGGGTGACGTCGTCGCCGTACGCGGAAGCGTCCAGCTTCTTGTTCGGGGACAGGAAGCCGCCGGCCTTCGCCCAGACGGCCGCGGCCTCGGGGGTGGCGAGGTACTCCAGGAGCTTCATGCCGGCCTTGGCGTTCTTGGCGTCCTTGAGGACGACGGCCGCGTCACCGCCGCTGACCACCGGGGCGGTGCCGCCGTCGACCGCGGGGAAGGGGAAGAAGTCCGCGTCCTTGCCGATGGTCCTGCCGTACTGGTCGTGGGCGACCCCGGCGACGAAGTCGCCCTCGTAGACCATGCCGGCCTCGGGCTTGGGCCCGAAGACCTTCTCCACGGAGCCGGGGAAGTCGGTGTTCAGGGCTTCCTTCTGGCCGCCGGCGATCAGCTGCTTGTCCTTGAACAGCTTGCCGAGGGTGGTGAGCGCCTTCACCACGGTCGGGTCGGTCCACTTGAGCTTGTGGGCGGCGAGGGCGTCGTACTTCTCGGGGCCGGCCTGGGAGAGGTAGACGTTCTCGAACCAGTCGGTGAGGGTCCAGCCGTCCTGTCCGGCGACGGCGAAGGCGGCGAGTCCGGAGTCGGAGACGGTGTGCCCGGCCTTGAGCAGGTCGGCGTACGTCTTCGGGGGCTGGACACCGGCCTGGGTGAGGGCGTCGGGGCTGTACCAGACCGTCGACTTGTGGGCGGCCTTGAAGTAGAGGCCGTAGAGGGTGCCGTCGACGCTGCCGTACTTCTTCCACACGGGGGCGTAGTCGGCGTCGATGGTCTGCTGGGCGGTCGGCGAGAGCGGCTTCAGCCAGCCCTTAGCGGCGAACTGCTGCAGGACGCCGACCTGGGGGACCATCACGACGTCGGGTGCGTTGCCGCCCTCGATCTTGCTGCCGACGACGGTGGAGACGTTGTCGCCGGTCGACACGAACTGGGTCTTCGCGCCGGTCTTCTCGGAGAACGCGTCCAGCACCTTCTGGAAGTTCTTCTGCTCGCTGCCGGACCAGACGCCGGCCACGGTGACGGTCTGGCCGCTCAGGGCCTTGTCGCCGCCGCCGGCGGAGACGTCCCCGCCGCCGCAGGCGGTGGCGCCGAGGGCGAGGGTGAGGGCGGTGCAGCTGGTGAGCAGGGTGGTGCGGCGTCGCATCATCGTTGATGTCCCTTCAAGAGGTGGTGGATCAGAGGTCGTTCAGCCACCAGGCCGCCGTGGCGCCGGGCAGGACGCCCGGCGGGCAGGGGCCGCTGGACAGCAGGGGCGTGCCGGAGACCGGCGCGGGCGTGGGGGCGGTACCGAAGTTGACGGCGCAGACGAGGCCGTCACCGCGGACGAAGGCGAGGACGCCCGGCGGGGTGTCCAGCCACTCCAGCGGGCCCTCGCCCAGCTGGGGCAGGGTCTTGCGCAGGTGCAGGCCCTCCCGGTACAGGTGCCAGAAGGAGCGGGTGTCGGCGAGGGCGCGGTCGGTGGCGTACTCGGCGAAGTACTCGGGCTGCGGCAGCCACGGCTTGGCGCCCTCGGCGCCGGAGGTGAAGCCGAACGGGGAGGCCTGTCCGGACCAGGGCAGCGGCACCCGGCACCCGTCGCGGATCCGGGCGCGGCTGCCGGTGCGCCGGAAGATCGGGTCGGTGAGCACGTCGTCGGGCAGGTCGACGACCTCGGGCAGGCCGAGTTCCTCGCCCTGGTAGACGTACGCGGCTCCGGGCAGCGCCAGCATCAGCAGGGCGGCGGCGCGGGCGCGGGCGGTGCCGAGTCCGCTGCCCTCGGGGGCGGGTTCGCCGTAGCGGGTGACGGTGCGGACCTGGTCGTGGTTGTTGAGGACCCAGGTGACCGTGGAGCCGGTGCCGGCGATGTCCTGCATGGCCTCGGAGATGACCTTGCGGAAGGCGTCGGCGTCCCAGGCGGCGCCGAGCAGGTCGAAGAAGAAGGCCTGGTGGAGTTCGTCGGGGCGGACGTACAGGGCATGTTCGCGGGCGGTGGGCACGGAGACCTCGCCGACGAGCAGGCGTTCGCGGCCGTCCCGGTCGGCGTACTCCTCGCATATGGAGCGCCAGCGGCGCCACACCTCGTGCACCTCGGGCTGGTTCCAGGCGAGCGGGTTGACCGAGTCGCGGGTGCGGGCGTCGGCCTCCGGGTCGTCGGAGTCGGGCAGGTCCGGGTGCTTGAACAGGCCGGCGGCGACGTCGATGCGGAAGCCGTCCACGCCGCGGTCGAGCCAGAACCGCAGGGTGCGGTCGAACTCGTCGGCGATCTCGGGGTTGCGCCAGTTCCAGTCGGGCTGCTCGGGCGTGAACATGTGCAGGTACCACTGGCCGTCGGCGACGCGGGTCCAGGCCGGGCCGCCGAACATGGCGTGCCAGTTGTTGGGCGGCTGGCTGCCGTCGGGGCCGCGGCCGTCGGCGAAGTGGAAGCGGGCGCGGGCCGGGCTGCCGGGGGCGCTGTCGAGGGCCTCGCGGAACCAGGGGTGCTCGCTGGAGCAGTGGTTGGGGACGATGTCGAGGAGCACCTTGATGCCCAGGCGCCGGGCCGCCGCCATCAGCAGGTCGAACTCGGCGAGGTCGCCGAAGACCGGGTCGACGTCTCGGTAGTCGGCGACGTCGTAGCCGTGGTCGTGCTGCGGCGAGGGGTAGAACGGGCTCAGCCAGATCCCGTCGACGCCGAGCTTCTTCAGGTACGGCAGCCCGGCCCGGACGCCCGCGAGGTCGCCGATGCCGTCGCCGGTGCTGTCCAGGAAGCTGCGGACGTACACCTGGTAGATCACGGCGTCCCGCCACCAATGATGCCTGTTCAACCCTGTGGAACCTGTCTCTGAAAGGGGGGCTGTTATGCATGCATGTTAGGTAGGCGGCGCGCACAGGTGTCAACGAAGTGAACAGAAGATACTGGCCGGTTGGGCTGGCAAACGCCGACAAATCACCCCAAGACGACGACAGTCGTGATGGTGGCGTTACTTAACAAGTAACTAGCGGCGAGCGATGGCGTCGAGCTCGCGCGCCAGCCGGCGCACGGCCTGCCCGGGCGTCTGCCGCCCGGTGAGCGCGTCCTGCACGACCGCCTGCACGGCCAGGCTGACCTGGTCGTAGTGCGGGCTCTTGGGCCGCGGCCGGGCGGTGAGCACGGCCGTGCGCAGGGTCGGCAGATAGGGGAACCGCTTGGTCAGCGCGGGGTCCTCGTAGAGCCCGGCACGTACGGGCGGCAGCGCGCCCCGGGTGAGCACCTGGCGCTGCACGGGCGCGCTGGTGAGATAGGCGATCAGGCGCGCGGCGGAGTCCGGGTGCCGGGCGTGGGAGTTGACCGCGAGGTTGGAGCCGCCGAGGACGCTGGTCCCCGGGCCGTCGGGGCCGGGCAGCGGTACGGCACCGATCCGGCCGGCGACCTTCGAGCCCCGCCCCGAGGCGACGGCGTAGGCGTAGGGCCAGTTGCGCAGGAAGAGCAGCCTGCCGTCCTGGAAGGCCTGTTTGGACTCCTCCTCCTTGTACGTCAGCGCCTGCTTCGGGATCCAGCCCTCGCGCAGGCCGCGGACGAGGAAGCCGATGCCCTCGCGGGCGGCGGCCGAGTCGACCGTGACCCGGGTGCCCTCGCCGCCGAGGATCGTGCCGCCCGCCGAGTACACGGCCTCGGCCGCGTTCACGGTCAGGCCCTCGTAGGGCAGGAACTGGCCCGCGTAGCCGTCGAGCCCGTACTTCGGCGCGATGGTCCTCGCGTCGCGCTCCAGCTCGGCCCAGGTGTGCGGCGGGGGCACGCCTTCCTTGGCGAGGATGTCCTTGCGGTACAGGAGAAGCCCGGCATTCGTGACGTACGGGACCGCGTACAACCGGCCGTCGTACGTGGCCGTGTCCACGACCGGCGGCAGGAAGCTGTCCAGCGGGAAGCGGTCGCGGGGCAGCGGGCGGATCCAGCCGGCCGCCGCGAACTCCGAGGTCCAGTCGACGTCGATGTTCAGCACGTCGAAGCGGCCCCGGTCGCCGCCGCGCAGGTCGGTCGTCATCTGCGCGTGCGTCTCGTCGGCGGAGTCCGGCAGCTCGACCAGGGTGACCTTCTCGCCGGGGTGCGTGCGGTTCCAGCCCTGGAGCAGCGGGCCGAGATAGCCGGTGAGGTCACCGGCGGTGGCCAGGGTGAGCGGGCCGCGCCCGCCGCCGGCCGCCTCGTCGGCACGGGCGCCGGAGGCGACGTACCCGGCCAAGATCACCACGAGAACGAGAAGGCCCCTACCGGCGGCGCGTATCCACCGCATAGGTTCCTCCCTGTACACCGGCACCACGGGCACCCTTGCCCACCCTCGTCCGAGGACCGAGGCCATGTATACCCGTTAGGTATGCGCGATACTAGGGCCTGGAGCACATGGAGCAGACAGGAGGACAGCACGAGTGCGCCTGCCCCTCCTGGCACTCCTCGCCCGCGGCCCGGCCCACGGCTACGAGCTGAAGCAGGACCTTGAGCAACTGCTGGGCGCCGCGTACCCTCAGCCGAACGTCGGCCAGGTCTACGTCACCCTCGGTCGCCTGGAGAAATCCGGGCTGATCGCGGGCGAGGACGTCGAGCAGTCCAGCCGGCCCAACAAGAAGGTCTACCACCTCACCGAGGCCGGGCGTGAGGCGCTGCGCGTCTGGTTCGAGGAGACCGAGGACGAGCCGCGGGTGCGGGACGAGTTCTTCATGAAGCTCGCCCTGGCCCCGCAGACCGGTCTCGCCGACCAGGTCGCCCTCATCAACCGCCAGCGGCGCCAGTACCTCAACACCATGCGCGACCTGTCGAAACTGGCCGCGGCCGAGAACCGGGACAACCGAATCGCCCAGCTGCTGATCGAGGGCGCGATGCTGCACCTGCAGGCCGACCTCGACTGGCTGGAGCGGTGCCAGGAGGAACTGGAATGACCGAGCACCCCGCTCCGGTGCTGCGCGCCGAGGGGCTGGTGAAGACCCACCACGGCGAGGGCGCGCCCGCGCACGCCGTACGCGGGGTGGACCTGAGCGTGGCGCGCGGCGAGTTCGTGGCGATCACCGGGCCGTCCGGCGCCGGCAAGTCCACGCTGCTGCACCTGCTCGGCGGGCTGCAGCGGCCGGACGCGGGCAGCGTCTGGCTCGACGGCCGGTGCACGGACTCCTTCAGCGAGGCCCGCTGGGCGGTGGAGCGCCGCAAGGCCATCGGGATCGTCTTCCAGTTCTTCAACCTGGTGTCGAACCTGTCCGTCGCCGACAACGTCGAGCTGCCCGCGCTGCTCGCCGGCGTCCCGCCGAAGAAGGCCCGCGCCGAGCGGGAGGCCCTCCTGGCCGAGCTGGGCCTGGAGGGCAAGGAGCGCAGCATGCCGGGCGAGCTGTCCGGCGGCGAGCAGCAGCGGGTCGCGCTGGCCCGGGCGCTGGTCAACCATCCGCCGCTGCTGCTCGCCGACGAACCGGCAGGCAGCCTGGACAGCAAGGGCACCCGCGAGGTGATGCGGCTGCTGTCCCGCTTCCACGCGCGCGGCCAGAGCATCGTCCTGGTCACCCACGACGCCCGGCTGGCCAGCGCCGCGGACCGGGTGATCAGCTTCTTCGACGGCCGCATAGCCGACGACGCGACCCTGGACGCGACGCCGTCGCCCCGCCGTGGCGGCATCTCCGGGGTGCTGGAGCTGAGGGACTGACCGTGCTGGACCTGAGGGACGTGCGGGCCACGTTGCGCTGGGCGCACTCCGATCTGCGGACGCACCGCGGCGAGGCGCTGTTCCTGGTGCTGGCCACCGCCGGCATCGTGGCCTCCCTGCTGCTCGCCACCGCCCTGTTCGGCTACGCCACCAACCCCTGGCAGCGGACCTTCGCCGAGGCACGCGGGGCCCACGTGTGGCTGCACACCGCGCCGTCCGCCGACGCCCGCGAGCTGGCCCGGCTCGACGGCGTCACCTCCGTCGCCGGCCCCTACCGCACCGAGTCCGCCACCGTCGCCGCCCGCGGCACCCGCGCCTCCGTGGAACTGCGCGGCACCCCGCGCCCGCCCGCCGTCGGCCGCCCCCTGCTCACCGCCGGACGCTGGCTGGACCCGGCCACGCCGGACGGGGTGGTGCTGGAGAGCAGCCTCGCCCGGGCCCTGCTGGCCGAGCCCGGCGACACCCTGACGCTGCCCGGCACGGCCCGCACCCTCACCGTCGAGGGCGTCGCGGACAGCGCCGAACCCCCCTACCGTCCCGGTGAGCAGCCGGGCCTGGTGTGGGCGCTGCCCTCCGCGGTGCGCGCCCCGGCCGACCAGGTCATCGGGCTTCGGCTCGACAATCCCGCCGACACCGACTACGCCGTCCAGCGCGCCGTCACCGTGCTGGGCTCCGGCGCGGTCGGCGAGGTCTCCACCTGGCAGCAGGCCCGCGCCGAGGCCCAGGACGCGGGCCGGCTGCTCGGCCAGGTGCTCGGACTGTTCGGCCTGGGCGCCCTGATCGCCGCCGGCTTCGCGGTGCACGGCGCGATCGCCACCCGCATCCGGGGCCACCTGCGCGACCTGTCGGTACTGAAGGCGATCGGCTTCACGCCCGGCCAGGTCGTACGGATCTTCCTGCTCCAGCACCTGGCGTACGCCCTGCTCGGGGCCGTCGCCGCGGCGGCGCTGACCGAGGGGCTGGGCAGCCGGGTCCCGGGGCGGCTCGGCGACGCGGTGGGGGTGTGGCAGGGGCTGCCCGGGCACAGCCTGGCACTGTGCGCGGTCCCGGCCGGCGCGGTGCTGTTCATCGGCCTGACCACCGGGCTCGCGGCCTGGCGGGCGGGCCGGGTGCCGCCGGTTCCGGTGCCGCGCCCGGCCGCCCGGAAGGGCGCAGGGCTGACCGGACCGGCCCGGCGGGCGCTCGGCCTGCGGCTGCCGGCCGCGCTGGTGCTCGGCTGCCACAAGGCGTTCGCCGGGCGCGGCCGGTCCCTGGCCACCGTGGCCCGGCTGACCCTGCCGCTGCTGCTGATCGTCGTGGCGCTCAGCGCCTGGACCACGCTCGACCGCTTCCACAGCAGCCCCGAGCGGGTGGGGCTGCCGACGACGCTCACGGTCCGCTCGGACGGCGCCCTGGACGCGTCCGGCGTACGGGCCGTGCTCACGCGCGACGCCCGGGTCCGCGCCGCCTACCCGGGCGTCGAGGTGGCCGCGCTGGTCCCCGGCCAGACCGGCACCATCGCCCTGCGCGGCGTCGGCACCCGCGCCGAGCCCTACCCGTACGCCCTCGCCGAGGGCCGCGCCGCCCGCGGACCGGACGAGGCGGTGGCCGGCCAGGGCCTGCTCGACCTGCTGCACGCGCGGGTCGGCGACTGGGTGCGGATGACGGTGGGCGACCGGCCGCAGATCCTGCACATCGTGGGCCGCACCCTCGAACCGCGCAACGCCGGCCGGGTCGTGACCACCTCCCTGGACACCCTCCGCGAGAACGACCCGGGGCTGGCCCCCGCCTTCCACGAACTGCGGCTGCGCCCCGGCGCCGACCCGCACCGCGTGGCCGCCGCGCTCGCCTCGGCCGGCCGCGGCCACCTGGAGGTGCATCCCGTGACGAACCCCGCCGACGGGCTGTCCCCGCTGCGCGGTGTCGTCGCCGGGCTGATCGCCGTCCTGGCCCTCATCGGACTGGTCGAGCTGCTCACCGCGATCGGCGGCAGCGTCCGCGAGGGCGAGCGGGACGTGCTGGCGCTCCGGGCGATCGGCATGTCCCCCCGGCAGATCACCGCGATCACGGTGACGGCGACGAGCTGTACGGCCCTGGCGGCGGTGGTCGCCGGGACCGCGCTGGGGCTGCCGCTGGCCCGTCGGCTGATCGACGCCCAGGGCGGCTCCAGCGGCATCGGCGCCGGGATCGCCCAGTCCCCCTCCCCCGGCCTGCTGCTCCTGCTGGGCGCGTCCGCCGTGCTGGGCGCGGCGGCCCTGGCCACACTGCCGGCGACCCGCTCGGCCCGCCGCCGCCTCGCGGACACGTTGAGCGCGGTGGGCTGAGCGGGGGTTCGAGCGGGCGGACCGAGCGGGCGGGCGGACCGAGCCGGGTGCGGTGGCCGTGGCGGTGCGGGCGGCCCGCGGCCGGGTCAGCTCCGGCCGCGCAGCTCCCGGTACGTGGCGACCAGCGCCCTGGTCGACGCGTCCAGGCCGGGGACCTCGGCGCCCTCGGTGAGGGCCGGTTCGACGCGCTTGGCGAGGACCTTGCCCAGCTCCACGCCCCACTGGTCGAAGGAGTCGATGTTCCACACCGCGCCCTGCACGAACACCTTGTGCTCGTAGAGGGCGATCAGCTGGCCGAGCACGGACGGGGTCAGCTCGCGGGCGAGGATCGTGGTGGTCGGCCGGTTGCCCTGGAAGGTCTTGTGCGGGACCAGCTCCTCGGGCGCGCCCTCCGCGCGGACCTCCTCGGCGGTCTTGCCGAAGGCGAGCGCCTGGGTCTGGGCGAAGAAGTTGGCCATCAGCAGGTCGTGCTGGGCCTTGAGTTCACCGCTCAGCTCCGCGACCGGCTCGGCGAAACCGATGAAGTCCGCCGGGATCAGCTTGGTGCCCTGGTGGATCAACTGGTAGTAGGCGTGCTGCCCGTTGGTGCCGGGCGTGCCCCACACCACCGGTCCGGTCTGCCACTCGACCTGCTTGCCGTCGCGCTGCACCGACTTGCCGTTGGACTCCATGTCCAGCTGCTGGAGGTAGGCGGTGAACTTCGACAGGTAGTGGCTGTACGGCAGCACCGCGTGGGTCTGGGCGTCGTGGAAGTTGCCGTACCAGATGCCCAGCAGGCCCAGCAGCAGCGGGACGTTGGCCTCGGCGGGCGCGGTGCGGAAGTGGTCGTCGACGATCCGGAAACCGTCCAGCATCTCGCGGAAGCGGTCCGGGCCGATGGCGATCATCAGGGAGAGGCCGATCGCGGAGTCGTACGAGTACCGGCCGCCTACCCAGTCCCAGAACTCGAACATGTTGGCCGTGTCGATGCCGAACGCGGCGACCTTCTCGGCGTTCGTGGACAGCGCGACGAAGTGCTTGGCCACCGCCGCCTCGTCGCCGAGCGCGGCCAGCAGCCACTGGCGCGCGGAGGTCGCGTTGGTGATGGTCTCGATGGTGGTGAAGGTCTTGGAGGCGATGATGAACAGCGTCTCGGCGGGGTCCAGGTCCCGGGTGGCCTCGTGCAGGTCGGCGCCGTCCACGTTGGAGACGAAACGGACCGTGAGGTCGCGGTCGGTGAAGCTGCGCAGCGCCTCGTAGGCCATCGCGGGGCCGAGGTCGGAACCGCCGATGCCGATGTTGACGACGTTCCTGATGCGCCTGCCGGTGTGGCCGGTCCACTCGCCGGAGCGGACCCGCTCGGCGAAGCCGGCCATCTTGTCGAGCACGGCGTGCACCTTCGGCACCACGTTCTCGCCGTCGACCTCGATGACGGCGTCCCGCGGGGCGCGCAGCGCGGTGTGCAGCACGGCCCGGTTCTCGGTGACGTTGATCTTCTCGCCGCGGAACATGGCGTCCCGGAGGCCGAAGACGTCCGTCGCCGCGGCCAGCTCGCGCAGCAGCCGCAGCGTCTCGTCGGTGACCAGGTGCTTGGAGTAGTCGATGTACAGGTCGCCGACCTGGAGTGTGTACCCGGTGCCGCGCGCGGGGTCGGCGGCGAACAGGTCCCTCAGATGGGTGTCCGCCAGCTCCTCCCGGTGCTTGGCGAGCGCGGTCCATTCGGGCGTCTGGTTGAGCCTGGTACGGCCGTCTGCGTTCATATCCGACTTCAGCCTTCTTTCGTGCCTGTCCCAGCTGGTCCAACCTAATTGATCACCGCACGGTGTGAGCCGTCGTGACGCCGTCGTCCGGCGCGACAACAGGTACGTCCGCCGTGCGGACCGGTATCAGCGCGGTGACGGACAGGACGAAGAAGGCCGCCGTGAGCAGGGCCGGCGTGTTGGGCCCCCAGGCCGTGGCCACGGCGCCGCCGAGAAGCGCGCCCAGCGGGGCTCCCGCGACGGCCAGGGTGCGGAAGGCCGAGCCGACCCGGCCGAGCAGGTCGGCGGGGGTGCGTTGCTGCATCAGGGTGGTGGAGTTGACGTTCCACAGCATGCCCATGAACCCGAAGACCGCGAGGGCGGCCGTCAGGGCGGTCAGGCTGCGCACGGTGCCCATGACGACGAGGGCGCCGATCTGCACGGTGCCGGCGAGCAGCACGGCCCGCAGGGCGCCGGTCCGGGCCGTGATCTGCCGGTTCGCGACTCCCCCGGCCAGCCCGCCGACGGTGTACGCGGTGGCCGCCGCCGCGTATCCGCCGCTGCCCGCGTCGAGCCACCCGGTCACCAGGACCACCAGGGTGGCGATCAGGGCGCCCATGCCGATGTTGCACAGGGCCGTGGAGGCGCACAGCCCGCGCAGGGCCCGGTCGTGCCAGAGGGCGCGCAGCCCCTCGGTGATGTCCCGGCGCAGGGTGCCGCCCGCCGGTCTCGGCGCGCGCTCGGCCGCGCCGGTCCGCAGGGACGCGACCAGCGCGGCGGCCACGAGGAAGGTGGCCGCGTCGGCCGCGAAGGGCACGGCCGCCCCCGCGGCGATCAGGACCGGCACGGCGGGCGCCCCGAGCAGCCCGCCGGCGATCTTCTGCCCGGTCAGCAGCCGGGCGTTGGCACCGCCCAGTGCCTCCCGGCCCACCAGCGCCGGCAGCAGGGCCGTGGCCGCGTTGTCGAAGAGCGTCTGAAGGGTGGTCAGCGTGAAGGCGAGCGCGATGAGCAGGGCGATCGAGGCGTGCCCCAGGGCGACGACCACCGCGAAGGAGGCGACGAGCAGTCCGCGTACCGCGTCCACCGCCCACATGGCCCGCCTCTGGTCCACGCGGTCGGCGACCGCCCCGCCGAGCAGTCCGAAGACGATCCACGGCAGGTAGCCGCAGGCGGTCACGGCGGCGATGAGCAGGGGCCGGTCGGTCAGCGAGGCGGCGAGCAGCGGCAGCGCGGCCGTACGCAGCGCGTCACCGAAGCCGGAGAGCACGGCGGCGCTCCACAGCCGTCCGAAACCCCCGCGCCACGCGAGCGCGCGCCTGACCGCCGGCCCGGCCGTCCCGACCTCTGTCACGAACTCCCCCTCACGGTTCCCGCCTTCACGAAAACCGTAGAGGGCACCACTGACAATCGGTCGGCGCCGAGCGGCGGATACGGCTCCGGCCGGGCGCCCGCGGGCACCCGGCCGGTGAAAGTCCTAGATCTCGCCGCGCAGCTTGGCGAGCGCCTCGGCGAGGATCGCCTCGCCGTCCGCGTCGCTGCGCCGCTCCCGCACGTACGCGAGGTGCGTCTTGTACGGCTCGGTGCGCGGCGGGTCCGGCGGGTTGTCCCGGTCCTGGCCGGCCGGGAAGCCGCAGCGCGGGCAGTCCCAGGTCTCGGGAACCTGCGCGTCGCTGGCGAAGCTGGGCTGCGTCTCGTGCCCGTTGGAGCACCAGAAGGAGATGCGCAGACGCGGCGCGGACTCGCCGCGCTCGGCCTCGCCCATCGGCCCCGCCCCGACCCGGCTTCCACGGATCGCGTTGCCACTTGCCACGGTCGTAACTCCCTGCGTGATGGTGCCGCGAAGCGAGTCGGCGTTTCGCTTCGCCGCGAGCGCCTCAGTCTACGTAAGGCCCAACGCGCGTCCAGTGATTGGAGTTACCGGCCCCCCATATCCAGACGCAAGCCCCATGATAGGCCGCGCTCAGCGGCGCGTACCGAACATGGGGCTTTACGAGCGGAATGTGCTGTTCGCGTGTCAGCTGGTCGTCTTCATCAGCATGCCGAGGACGATGATGCACGCGAACCACAGCACGCCCACCACGATGGTGATCCGGTCGAGGTTGCGCTCGGCGACCGAGGACCCGCCGACGGAGGACTGCATGCCGCCGCCGAACATGTCGGAGAGGCCGCCGCCCTTCCCCTTGTGCATCAGCACCAGCAGCATCAGCAGCAGGCTGAAGACGATCAGGGCGATCGAGAACCCCAAAACCACGGCTGGACCAACTTCCTCGGATTCGGATGGACGACGGGGGCACAGCACCTCGGCTGTGCCCCCGCAAGAGTACGACGTATCGCGGCTACCGCCTACTCACAACCAGGATCACTGGTCGCGGAAGCGCACGATCTTGACGAACTCGTCGGCGTCCAGCGAGGCACCGCCGACCAGGGCGCCGTCGATGTCGGCCTTGGCCATGATCTCGGCGACGTTGCCGGACTTCACGGAGCCGCCGTACTGGATGCGGATCTTGTCGGCGACGTCCTGCGAGTACAGCTCGGCGAGCTTGGCGCGGATGGCGGCGCAGACCTCCTGGGCGTCGTCGGCACCGCAGACCTGGCCGGTGCCGATGGCCCACACGGGCTCGTAGGCGATCACGATCGTCTCGGCCTGCTCGGCCGGCAGGTCCTTCAGGCCGCCCTCGATCTGGGCGAGGGTGTGGGTGACGTGGTTGCCGGCCTGGCGGACGTCCAGCTCCTCGCCGACGCACAGGATCGGGGTCAGGCCGTGCTTGTAGGCCGCCTTGACCTTGGCGTTGACGATCTCGTCGGTCTCCTGGTGGTACTGGCGGCGCTCGGAGTGGCCGATGACCACGTAGGTGCACTTGAGCTTGGCCAGCATCGGGCCAGAGATCTCGCCGGTGTAGGCACCGGAGTCGTGCTGGGAGATGTCCTGGGCGCCGTACTTGATCTTGAGCTTGTCGCCGTCGACCAGGGTCTGCACCGAGCGCAGGTCGGTGAAGGGGGGCAGGACGGCGACCTCGACGGCCTCGTAGTCCTTGTCGGCCAGGGCAAAGGCGAGCTTCTGGACGTGTGCGATGGCCTCGAGGTGGTTGAGGTTCATCTTCCAGTTGCCCGCCATCAGCGGCGTGCGGGTCGTCATGCGGGGTCAGTCCTCCAGTGCGGCGAGGCCGGGGAGCGTCTTGCCCTCGAGGTATTCGAGGGAGGCGCCGCCACCGGTCGAGATGTGGCCGAACGCGTTCTCGTCGAAGCCGAGCGTACGCACGGCAGCGGCGGAGTCACCGCCGCCGACGACGCTGAAGCCGTCCGAGTCGACGAGTGCCTGGGCGACCGCCTTGGTGCCCTCGGCGTAGTCGGGGTGCTCGAAGACGCCCATGGGACCGTTCCAGAACACGGTCGCGGCGTCGGCGAGCTTCGAGGCGTAGAGCTCTCGGGTCTTCGGGCCGATGTCCAGGCCCTCCTGGTCGGCGGGGATCTTGTCCGCGTCGACCACGGTGTTCTCGGTGGGCGCCTTGGTCTTCAGGTCCGGGAACTCCCGGGAGACCACGACGTCGACGGGGAGCACCAGCTCCACGCCCTGCTTCTCGGCCCTCTCCAGGTACTCGGTGACGGCCGGGATCTGGTCCTCCTGCAGGAGGGAGATGCCGACCTCGTAGCCCTTGGCCTTGAGGAAGGTGTAGGCCATACCGCCGCCGATGAGCAGCCGGTCGGCCTTGCCGAGCAGCTGGTCGATGACGGCGAGCTTGTCGGAGACCTTGGCGCCGCCGAGCGCGACGACGTAGGGGCGCTTGACGTCCTCGGTGAGCTTCTTCAGGACGCCTACCTCGGCGGCGATCAGGTAGCCGGCGTAGTGCGGCAGCCGGGCCGGGAGGTCGTAGACGGAGGCGTGCTTGCGGTGGACCGCGCCGAAGCCGTCGCCGACGTAGACCTCGGCGAGGGCGGCCAGCCGGTCGGCGAACTCGCCGCGCTCGGTGTCGTCCTTGGCGGTCTCGCCGGGGTTGAACCGCAGGTTCTCGATGACCGCGACCTGGCCGGGCTGGAGACCGTCGACGGCGTCGTGGGCGGCCGGGCCGACGGTGTCCTCGGCGAAGGCGACGGGGGCGCCGAGGAGTTCACCGAGGCGCTCGGCGGCGGGCAGCAGCGAGAAGGCGGGGTCCGGGGCGCCCTTGGGGCGGCCCAGGTGCGAGGCGACGACCACCTTGGCGCCGGCGTCGGCGAGGGCCTTGATGGTCGGCAGGACGGCACGGATACGGCCGTCGTCGGTGATCGTCCCGTCGGCCAGCGGCACGTTGAGGTCGGCGCGGACGAAGACCCGCTTGCCGCTCACGCCGTCGGCGAGAAGTTCGTCGATCGTCTTCATGGGAGTGGACTCCTACAGGAGGGCTCGTGGTGCACCTGATCGTAAAAGGACGTGGTCAGTACGTGGGACAGGGCCCGGACAGCGCGGCGGTGCGCTGCACGGGCCCTGCTCTCACTTCGGGGTCCTGCTGGCGATCAGAGCTGGTTGCCGACGAAGACCGTGAGGTCGACGAGGCGGTTGGAGTAGCCCCACTCGTTGTCGTACCAGCCGATGACCTTCACGTTCTTGCCCTCCTGGACCATGGTCAGGGAGGAGTCGAAGGTGCAGGACGCCGGGGCGTTGACGATGTCGGAGGAGACGATCTGGTCCTCGGTGTAGTCGAGAAGGCCCTTCAGCTCGCCCTCGGCGGCCTTCTGGAAGGCGGCGTTGACCTCTTCCTTGGTGACCTCGCGGCCGAGCTCCACGACCAGGTCGGTGACGGAGCCGGTCGGGACCGGGACGCGCATGGCGATGCCGTCCAGCTTGCCCTTGAGCTGCGGGAGGACCAGCGCGGTGGCCTTCGCGGCACCCGTGGTGGTCGGGATGATGTTCTCGGCGGCGGCACGGGCGCGGCGCAGGTCCTTGTGCGGGAAGTCCAGGATGCGCTGGTCGTTCGTGTACGCGTGCACCGTGGTCATCAGACCCTTGACGATGCCGAAGTTCTCGTCGAGGACCTTCGCCATCGGCGCCACACAGTTGGTGGTGCAGGAGGCGTTGGAGATGACGTGGTGGTTCGCCGGGTCGTACTTGTCCTGGTTGACGCCCATCACGATGGTGATGTCCTCGTCCTTGGCCGGAGCCGAGATGAGGACCTTCTTGGCGCCGCCGGCGATGTGCTTCGCGGCGTCTTCCTTCTTGGTGAAGATGCCGGTGGACTCGATGACGATGTCGACACCCAGCTCGCCCCAGGGGATGTCCGCCGGGTTGCGCTCGGACAGCACCTTGATGGTGTGACCGTCGACCGTGATGGTGTCGGCGGTGTGCGAGACCTCCTGCTTGAGGCGGCCCAGGATGGTGTCGTACTTGAGCAGGTGAGCGGTGGTCGCGGTGTCACCCAGGTCGTTGACAGCCACGACCTCGATGTCCGCCCCCTGCTCCAGCAGCGCGCGGAAGTAGTTACGCCCGATGCGGCCGAAGCCGTTGATGCCTACGCGGATCGTCACGAACCGATCTCCTCGTTGGTACGCCGGCCATGCGGTGCCGGCGAGCTCTGTTTGGGATGTCCCCGACCACCACCGACCCTACCTCTCTGAGGGCCCCGAGGTGACATCGAGATGTCCCATACACGGGCAGGCGGTCCGTACCCGCCAGTAGGGGTACGGACCACCTCGGATCGACAGCGGTTTCATCCGTATTCATTACGGAATGCGGGGCACTTCTGACGTCTCTTTCACTCGTTCGTGAGCGGGTCGGCTCACTTGATGAGTACCCCGTTTCTGCACCGTTGAGAGGGGGTTCCGCTCACCTGTCGAGCGCGTGGTACGCCGTGCGCAGCAGAGCCGCCCGGTCGGCCGCCGACGGCACCTGCTCCAGGCCGAAACCGAGCAGCACGGTGTCGTCCGTGGTGACCGCTCCATAGGTCTGGAACAGGGTTCCGGTGCGCGTCCAGTCCTTCAGCACCGCCGGGCTGCCGGCGGGCGGACCGGCCGCCTTCCAGGCGCCCAGCGACGACTCGAAGCCCTCGGTCTCCCGCGCCGTGCCGCCCACGACCAGCGAGGCGTCGTCGGCGAGGACCCCGTGCCCGCCGGTGCCGGGGTCGGTGACGTAGCCGAGCGAGACCTCGACGGACTTGCCGGCGTACGCGCTCAGATCGAAGCTCACCCGCTGCCAGCCGGCGGAGCTGCCGGTGAGGCTGTGCCAGGAACCGGTGGTGCCGGTCGCGGTGCAGGCGTTGCCCGTGAGCGTCAGGTAGTGCTTCAGCCACGGGTGCTCGCCGATCAGGAACCCGGCCCCGCAGTCCTCCGGGACGGCCGCCGTCGTCGCCCCTCCGGCCTCCGGCAGGGTCGTCCAGTCGTCGGCGCCCACGGTGTGCGCCTCTACCACCGCGTGGTCGTAGCCGGGCTCGGTGTCCCACAGCAGACGGGTGCTCAGGGCGGGCTTGTCGGCCGCGGTCACACCGGTGAGGTCGATGGTGCGGGTGAGGCGCTTGTAGGCGTCGTCGGTGTGCACGGCGGCCGCCATGGCGGAGCCCGCGAACGGCCCGTACGGGTTGACGGTCCCGGCGAAGGTGCCCGCGCCCGCGCTCTTGAACTGCGGGTACGCGGTGACCGGCAGCTCGTCGGAGGTGACGCCGTAGGTACCGGCCTTGTCCAGCGGGTTGCCGGGCGCGTCGCCGAGGGCGCCGGTGAAGCCGCCGAGCGCGCCGGAGCCGGTGAAGCCGGTGGCCCCCTTGGTCGACGTACGGCTGTAGGCGCCCAGGTAGTACTGGCTGAAGTCGTCCGACAGGGTGCCGTCGCCGAGGTCGACGCTGCCGCCGGCCAGCTCGCCGGCCTCGATCAGCCTGCCGCCCTCGTTGAGATAGGCGCGCAGCTGGAGCTGGGTGGCGTTGGCGGGGCCGTTCGCGCCGGAGTAGTGCACGACCGTCCGGAAGTGCTTCAGCACGCCCAGCGCGTCCGGGGCGCCCTGCGTGGCCACGTCCCAGACGAGGGCCCGGTGCCCCGCGGCCTTCAGCGCGTCCGCGTACGTCCGCGCCTGCGTGGCGGCCGTGCCCTCCTCGGCGACCACCAGGGTGTCCGCCCGCGGCCGCTCGGCGACGGTGTAGGTGAAGTGGGTGCTGGAGACCTTCCCGCCCTTCCCGGTCTCGCCGGTGAACCACACCTCGACCTTGTCGCCCGGCGCGCCGTCCTTCACCTTGGCGCGGTACTCGTCGAAGTAGAGGTCGTCCTCGCCGCCGTAGGTCTCGCCGCCCTTCCAGGACTTCAGCGCCCGCTCGCGCGTGCGGCCGCCGTTGACGCGGTACTTGAGTTCCTTGTCCCGGATCGCCTTGCGGACGACGACGGAGACCTCCTGGCCGGCGCCCCGGGAGTACGACGTGGAGAACGCGGCCGGGGTGAAGTCGGCGGCCTTCAGACCGACCGAGGAGGCCGGCTTGTCGGGGTGTACGGCGGTCTCGGCGACGGAGAGCGCGAACGGGACGTTCTTGGCGAACTCCTGCTGGATCAGCTTCTCGTCGTCGGGGAAGTTGAAGACCGACTGGCAGTCCTGGCTCTTCCAGGCGTCGCCGGGATCGAGGTCCGAGGCGGTCTGGCAGGTCGACATCTCCGGGGTGAACATCGCCATCCCGTTGACGTTCGACGCGTGGCCGTCCGCCTCGCCGTTGGTGGTGTACAGCTCCGAGGAGACCTGCGGGTGGTAGCCGGGGACGGCGGAGTTGCCGGGGGTGCCGGCCAGCGCCTTGTAGAGGACGTCGTCGGGGGTGGGCGTGGCCACCTGCCAGCCGACGCCGTAGAGGAGGAGTTCGGCGGCGGAGTGGTAGTTGATGGCGTACCGGAAGCCGACGCGCTTCTCGAAGCCGTCCAGCGCCCTGGTCTCGGGCTCGGACCCGGGGCTCGCGCCGCGGTAGGTCTGGCTGGTCGGGTTGGGGGACGAACCCTCGTCGTCGTAGCCCCACTTGTAGGCGAAGTTGCGGTTCAGGTCGACGCCGTCACCCGTGCTGATGACGCCGTCGCCGTTGACGTCCCGCAGGTTCTTGCGCCACAGGCGCGTGCCGGAGTCCTTGAAGGTGTAGTCGTAGCCGTCGGGGTTGGCCGAGAGGACGAACCACAGCTCCGTCGAGTCGACGATCTTCCTGACGCGTTTGTCGGTCCGGTAGTGGTCCAGGTAGTAGTGCATCAGCCGCCGGGTCATCTCCGGTGTGATCCACTCGCGCGCGTGCTGGTTGGACATGTACAGCACGGAGGGCTTGGAGCCGTCCTTCGACTTCTTCGCGTTCCTGGTCAGTTTGACCGCGAGGATGTCCTGGCCCTTGACGGTCCTGCCGATGGACTCGACCTTCGTGAGGCCGGGGTGGGCCCGGGCGGTCCGCAGGATCTCCTCCCTGAGCCCGCCGCTGCCGCTGTACGGGCGGAACACGCCCTGCGCGGCGTCCTCGACCCGGGCCTCGGCCCGGGCGGACAGGGAGTGCTCGGTGAGGGTGACGCCCTGCTTGCGCAGCTGCGCGGCCTGCTGGTCGGTGAGGTAGACCTCCACCCGGGTCCTGCCCCCCGCGGCGGCCTGCTGACCGAGTTCGTGTCCGTCCTGGCCGGCCTCGAGCAGCAGGGGTACCTGCTTCTTGGTGACCTCCGCGCGGAAGACCTTCACCTCGTCCGGTCCGGAGGGTGCCGGGCTCGCGCTCTGCGCCTGGGCTGTGGGTGCGAGGCTCGCTCCGCCGATCAGAAGCGCGCCGACAGCGAGGATCGATCTCGCTCTGTGTCTCATGAACCCCCCTAGCGGTGGTCCGCCACAGCGGCGAACAGGTTGCCAGGCTCATGTCACTTCATGATCGAGTCAAGAGCGCCTCACAGACACGCAAACGCCGGTGCCGACCACCCGATCGGAGGACGACACCGGCGAGTTGACGCCCCGTCCGGTCAGCCGGCGAGGTTGTCCGCGAGCTCCTCGCTGAGGTTCGCCTCCGTGCCCGGGATGCCCAGGTCGGCGGCGCGCTTGTCGGCCATCGCCAGCAGCCGGCGGATACGGCCCGCGACCGCGTCCTTCGTCAGCGGCGGGTCGGCGAGCGCGCCCAGCTCCTCCAGGGAGGCCTGCTTGTGCTCCATGCGCAGCCGGCCGGCGGCAGCGAGGTGCTCGGGCACCTCGTCACCCAGGATCTCCAGGGCGCGCTGCACCCGGGCCCCGGCGGCCACGGCGGCACGGGCCGAGCGGCGCAGGTTGGCGTCGTCGAAGTTGGCGAGCCGGTTGGCCGTGGCCCGCACCTCGCGCCGCATCCGGCGCTCCTCCCAGGCCAGCACCGACTCGTGGGCGCCCAGCCGGGTGAGCAGGGCGCCGATCGCGTCCCCGTCACGGACGACCACCCGGTCCACCCCGCGCACCTCGCGGGCCTTCGCGGCGATCGACAGTCTGCGGGCGGCCCCGACCAGCGCGAGCGCCGCCTCCGGGCCCGGGCAGGTCACCTCCAGGGAGGAGGAGCGGCCGGGCTCGGTGAGCGAGCCGTGCGCCAGGAAGGCGCCGCGCCAGGCCGCCTCCGCGTCGCAGGTGGCCCCCGAGACCACCTGCGGGGGCAGCCCGCGGATCGGCCGGCCCCGCCCGTCGACCAGACCCGTCTGGCGGGCCAGCTGGTCGCCGCCCGCGACGACCCGCACGACGTACCGCGAGCCGCGGCGCAGTCCGCCGGGCGCCATCACGATCAGCTCGGAGCTGTGCCCGAAGATCTCCAGGATGTCCCGCTTGAGCCGGCGCGCCGCCATGGCGGTGTCCAGCTCCGCCTCGATCACGATGCGCCCGCTCACCAGGTGGAGGCCGCCGGCGAACCGCAGAATGGCGGAGACCTCCGCCTTCCTGCAGCAGGTCCGGGTGACGGGGAGCCGGGAGATCTCGTCCTTCACCGCTGCCGTCATCGCCATGGGCCGATCCTTCCATGCATCCGAAAAATACGGTCGTACGCGGCGGCCAACAGCTCCGGGTCGTGCCGGGGGGAACCGTCGGGCCTGGCCACCGGCGCCAGCTCCACCGCGGCTCCCAGCCGCTTGGCGGCCTCGGTGAGCAAGTCGCGGTCGGGCACGGCGGCCTCGTCGGCCAGCACCACGTCCAGGGCGAGTTTAGGGGCGTGTCGCCCCAAAACCTCCAAATGACGCTGCGGGGAGAAGCCTTCGGTTTCTCCCGGCTGCGGCGCCAGGTTGAGGGAGAGCACACGGCGTGCCTTGGTCTCGGTGAGGGCGTCCAGCAGCTCCGGGACCAGCAGGTGCGGGATGACCGAGGAGAACCAGGAGCCCGGACCGAGCACCACCCAGTCCGCGTCCAGCACCGCGGCCACCGCCTCCGGGACGGCGGGCGGGTCGTGCGGCACGAGGTGCACCGACTGCACCTCGCCGGGCGTCAGGGCCACGGTCGCCTGCCCGCGCACCGTGTCCACGTCCTCCGGGCGGTCCGGGTCGTGCCCCTTGACCAGGGCCTGCAGCTCCAGCGGTACGGCCGACATGGGCAGCACCCGCCCGTGCGCGCCGAGCAGCTTGCCGACCAGGTCCAGGGCCTGCACATGGTCGCCGAGCTGCTCCCACAGGGCGACGATCAGCAGGTTGCCGACCGCGTGGTCGTGCAGGTCGCCCTGGGACTGGAAGCGGTGCTGGATGACCCGGGCCCAGGTCTGGCCCCAGTCGTCGTCGCCGCACAGCGCGGCCAGCGCCTTGCGCAGGTCACCGGGCGGCAGCACGCCCAGCTCGTCGCGCAGGCGCCCGCTGGAGCCGCCGTCGTCGGCGACGGTGACGACGGCGGTGAGATCGCCGGTGATCCGGCGCAGCGCGGCGAGCGACGCGGACAGGCCCATGCCGCCGCCGAGCGCGACCACCTTGGGCTGGGTGCCGCGCCGGCGCGGCCGGCCCCCGCGGGCCTCGGCCGGGCGGCCGGCGCGCGCGTCGGGCACCATCCGGCGCAGCCTGCCCAGCCGCGGTGTACGTCCCGTCATTCCCGTCCCATGTCCCGGTGCACGACCACCGTCTCCACGCCCTCGGCCGCGAGGCGCGCGGCGAGCTTCTCCGACATCGCGACCGAGCGGTGCTTGCCGCCCGTACAGCCGATGGCGATGGTCACGTAGCGCTTGCCCTCGCGCCGGTAGCCCGCCGCGATGAGCCGCAGCAGTTCGGCGTACCGGTCGAGGAACTCCTTCGCGCCGGGCTGGTTGAAGACATAGGCGGCGACCTCCTCGTTGAGGCCGGTGTAGGGGCGCAGCTCCGGGACCCAGTGCGGGTTGGGCAGGAACCGCATGTCCGCGACCAGGTCGGCGTCGACCGGCAGGCCGTACTTGAAGCCGAACGACATCACGGTGGCCCGCAGCTCGGGCTCCTCGTCGCCGGCGAACTGGGCGTCCATCTTGGCGCGCAGCTCGTGCACGTTGAGGCTGGAGGTGTCGATCACCAGGTCGGCGTCGCCGCGCAGCTCGCGCAGCAGCTCCCGCTCGGCGGCGATGCCGTCCACGATGCGCCCGTCGCCCTGGAGCGGGTGGGGACGGCGCACCGACTCGAAGCGGCGGACCAGGGCCTCGTCGGAGGACTCCAGGAAGACGATGCGCCGGGTGACGCCCCGGGTGTCCAGGTCGGCGAGGGACTCGCGCAGGTTGTCGAAGAAGCGCCGGCCGCGCACGTCGACCACGACCGCGATCCGCGCCACGTTGCCCTGCGAGCGGGCACCCAGCTCCACCATGGTGGGGATGAGGGCGGGCGGCAGGTTGTCCACGACGAACCAGCCGAGGTCCTCCAGACACTTCGCGGCCGTGGACCGGCCGGCCCCGGACATGCCGGAGATGATCACCAGCTCGGGGATGGCCGCCTCGGGGGCCCCGGCTGTCTCGCTGCCCGTACTCACCTGTGCTCCGTTGTCCTGGCCGGTGTCCTGCCGGACGACATCGTCGCCCGTGGCGCTGTGCGCCTGTTCTCGTCGTGCTGTGGGCTGTGCGTCGTGCTCGGTCATGTCTCCTGCCCCCGTCGTTCGTCCGGGGCACCCGCGGTCACGGGTTCCCCCGAGGAACCCCCCGTCGTGTCGGGTTCCTCGTCCTCAATGATCTCTCCGGTCGCCGTGTTCACGGCGGGTGCGGCCGGGGCCGCCTGGGCGAGGGCCACCGCGATGGTCTCGGCCGTCTTCCTGCCTATCCCGGGCACTTCCTGGATCTGCTCGATTGTGGCGGACCGCAGCTTCTTCACCGAGCCGAAGTGCTTGATGAGCGCCTGTTTGCGGGTCTCGCCGAGGCCGGGGACGTCGTCCAGCGGGCCCGCGCGGAAGCGCTTGGCCCGCTTGGTGCGCTGATAGGTGATCGCGAACCGGTGGGCCTCGTCGCGGACACGCTGGAGCAGGTAGAGGCCCTCGCTGGTGCGGGGCAGGACCACCGGGTCGTCCTCGCCGGGCACCCAGACCTCCTCCAGGCGCTTGGCGAGGCCGCAGACGGCGATGTCGTCGATGCCCAGCTCGTCCAGGGCGCGCCGGGCCGCCGCGACCTGCGGCTGACCACCGTCGACCACGACCAGCTGGGGCGGGTAGGCGAACTTCCTGGGACGTCCGTCGTCGTCCTTGAGGGAGTCGGTGATCACCTCCGTACCGGTGAGCGCGGCATCGCCGTCGGCGAGGGGAGCCGGGGTAGAGGAGCCGCCGGCGGAGGGGCCCGCCGCGTCGGAGCCGTGCGTTCCGGTGCCATCGGTGACGGGGACGTCGGCGGCGGGGATATCGGTGGCGGGGATCTCGGGGCCGGAGGCATCGGCGGAGGTGCCGTCGGCCCACTCCCCGGTCCGCTCCTTCTCGGCGAGGTAGCGCCTGAAGCGGCGGGTGATCACCTCGTGCATGGAGCGGACGTCGTCCTGGCCGGCGAAGCCCTTGATCTGGAAGCGTCGGTACTCGCTCTTGCGCTGCAGGCCGTCCTCGAAGACGACCATGGAGGCCACCACGTCGTCACCCTGGAGGTGCGAGATGTCGTAGCACTCGATACGCAGCGGGGCGCTGTCCAGGTCCAGGGCCTCGGCGATCTCCTCCAGCGCGCGCGAGCGCGTGGTCAGGTCGGAGGCGCGCTTGGTCTTGTGCAGCGCGAGGGCCTGCTGGGCGTTGCGCTGCACGGTCTCCATCAGCGCCTTCTTGTCGCCGCGCTGCGGGATGCGCAGCGACACGTTCGACCCGCGGCGGCCGGTCAGCCACTCCTGGACCGGCTCGACCGGCTCGGGCAGCGCCGGGACCAGCACCTCCTTGGGGACCGCGTCGCCGGTCTCCTCGCCGTACAGCTGCTGCAGCGCGTGTTCGACCAGGGCGCCGGTGGTGACCTCCTCGACCTTGTCGGTCACCCAGCCGCGCTGACCGCGGACCCGGCCGCCGCGCACGTGGAAGATCTGCACCGCCGCCTCCAGCTCGTCCTCGGCGACGGCGATGAGGTCGGCGTCGGTCGCGTCGGCGAGCACGACCGCATTCTTCTCCATGGCCTTCTTCAGGGCCTCGATGTCGTCGCGCAGACGGGCCGCCCGCTCGTACTCCATCTCCTCGGCCGCCTCCATCATCTGCCTCTCCAGACGGCGGAGGTAGGTGCCGGTGCGGCCGGCCATGAAGTCGCAGAAGTCCTCGGCCAGCTCCTGGTGGTCCTCGGGGGTGATCCGGCCGACGCAGGGGGCGGAGCACTTGCCGATGTAGCCGAGCAGGCAGGGGCGGCCGGTGCGGGCGGCGTTCTTGAAGACGCCCGCCGAGCAGGTGCGCACCGGGAACACCCGCAGCAGCAGGTCGACGGTGTCCCGGATGGCCCACGCGTGCGCGTACGGCCCGAAGTAGCGCACGCCCTTCTTCTTGTGACCCCGCATCACCTGCACCCGCGGGAACTGCTCGCTCATCGTCACCGCGAGGTACGGGTAGCTCTTGTCGTCGCGGTACTTGACGTTGAACCGGGGGTCGTACTCCTTGATCCAGGAGTACTCCAGCTGCAGCGCCTCCACCTCCGTGGACACCACGGTCCACTCCACGGACGCGGCGGTGGTCACCATCGTCCGGGTGCGCGGGTGCAGGTTCGCCAGGTCCTGGAAGTAGTTCGCCAGGCGCTGGCGCAGGCTTTTCGCCTTTCCGACGTAGATCACCCGGCGGTGCTCGTCGCGGAACCTGTACACCCCGGGAGAGTCCGGGATGTCTCCCGGCCTGGGGCGGTAGCTGGAGGGGTCGGCCATGTCTCACACCCTACTAACGAGCACCGACACCGCGTCGGGCCTGTGGACGGTGCCGGGCGGTCGGCGCCTCGGTCGCCGGGCGGCGATCTCGGCGCGGCCGCCGGGCGAGCCGGCCAGGTGTTCCCCGTCCCGGGCATCCCCCCGGCATCCCTCGGGCATCCCCGGACAGGCAGGACGGCCCCAGGGCGGGCGGCGGCCCCCTTCTCGGCACGCCGAGCCGCACCCCCGGCACATCCGACGGTCGCGTTCCGGCCATGCCGGGGACGTGTCGCGTGTCACCGTCTCCCCGGCGAGGCCCTTGATCAGGCCCGCGGCGGCCCGCGCGGGACCCCTCCCCCGTCCCGTGAACGGCAGGGTCCGGCCAGTCGTCCGGAACAGCCGGGCCCGAGGTGTTGTCGGGTTCTGGTCAACACGCTTCAATGCGGGGGAACTCGGGGCCCGTGCACACATGCGTACGGGCGCGCGGTGTGCCCGGCTACGGGCGTCCGCAGCGCCCACGGGGGTGGCCCCGCACACCCGCACAGGCGGTCTGACCAGCCGTAGCGACACTTCACAGAGAGGCCCCTCGGCATGCGGCATGCCACAGAGCACGCGGACGTCCCCACCGCGGAACTGGACACGGCCCTGCGCGGCGGCCCCTTCCACGTGGCGCTGCGCGCCGCGATCGCCGCACGCGGACTGCCGCTCCAGCGCGTGCAGCACCATCTGTCGCGCCACGGGGTCAAGGTGGGCGTCACCAGCCTGAGTTACTGGCAACAGGGCGCCCGCCGCCCGCAGCGCCCCGAGTCGCTGCGCGCCGTACGGGCACTGGAGGAGATCCTCCAGCTGCCGGACGAGTCCCTGATCCGCCTGCTCGCCGAGTCCGACGAGCGCGCGCCGGACGGCCGTCCGGCGGGCCGCTCCTACCGCTCCCTGATCGAGGCCTCCGACGTCGTGGACCGGCTCACCGCCGACCTCGGCCGGCCCCTGGACGGCGGACTGCACACCCTGGGCCACCACGAGTGCGTCCGGATCGGTGCCCGGCGCGAGCTGGCGAGCCGCGAGGCCCACCACATCGTGCGCGCCCACCGCGACGGCGTCGACCGCTTCGTCGCCGTCCACCACGGCGACCCGGGCTGCGACCCGCGCCGCATCACGGTGCACGCCCTGGAGAACTGCCGCACCGGCCGCCTCCACTGGGACCAGGACACGGGGGTCCTGGTGGCCGAGTTGCTCTTCGGCACCCGGCTGGGCTCCGGCGACACCTTCCTCTTCCGGTACGGCATCGAGGACGGCACGGCCGGCCCATCCCGTGAGTACCTCCAGCGGTTCGGCTGCCCCGGTGGCCAGTACGCGCTCCAGGTGCGCTTCGACACGGCCGCCCTGCCGGTACGCTGCCACCGCTTCACCCAGCACTCGGCGGCGGCCCCGCGCAGCGGCCGGCAGGAGCTTCCCGTGACCGGACCGCACCACTCGGCCCACGTGGTCGAGCCGCGGATCCGGCCGGGCATTGTGGGGATCGCCTGGGACTGGGGGTGAGCGGTCCCTCGCGTCCCCGCCCGCGGAGGCGTAGCGCCTGGCGCTGAGGCCGGAGCCCCTGGCCCCGCGGCCCTCCGGTCAGGCCGCCGGGCCGGCGACGATCCTGCCGTTCGCGGCCTTCACCGACAGCTCGTTCAGGGGCACGGTGGCCGGCGCCTGGACCACCTTGCCCGTCACGGCGTCGAACTGGCTGCCGTGGCAGGGACAGACCAGGGTCGTCCCTTGCAGCTTGTTGATGGGGCACCCCGCGTGCGTGCAGATCGTGCTGTACGCCTTCAGCGTGCCGTCCTCGTCGCGGCTGACGACCACGTTGTGGTCCCGGTACAGCTTCGCCCCGCCCTTGGCGACCTCGCTCTCGGCACCGAGGTCGACCGGCGCGGTCGGGGTGGCCGCGACCGCACCGCTCCCGTCGGGGGCCGAGCACGCGGCCAGGCCGAGGCCGGCGACCGGGGCGACAGCGGCACCTCGAAGGACGGTACGGCGGCTCGCGGAGGATCGGGCGGGCATCTGGTACTCCACTGGTCAAGGGGCGTGCAGGGCGACGATACCCGGACAGAGGGGTCGGGCCGGGGTCGGGGGCGGGTGGAGATCGGGGCGGGCGGGGGCATCGGAGGGCGTCGTGTGCGCTGGGGGGTGCCGGGGAGCGCCGGGGGCGGCGGAGGGCCGAGGCCGGCTGGTGGGGCAGGCGACAGCGGGGTGACGTAAACGCTTGCGTAAGCGTTTACGCGAGGCGGGGAGATGGGATAGCGTCCCGGCCGGAAGGTGCGGAGACCGCACGACCGGAGACGGCAGACGGCGGACGGCAGGCAGCCGAGGGACGGCTCGGTCGGACCCGTGGACCGGCGGTCTGGCGGCCTGGCGGTTCGGCGGTCACGGGCGGGTCCCGCCGCCGGATTATCGACTTGTCGGCTTGTCGACTCAGGAAGGGAGCGCAATGGCCACCATGGCGGATGTCGCCCGGAGCGCCGGAGTCTCCGTGGCGACCGTCTCCCATGTCCTCAACGGCACGCGTCCGGTGCTCCCCCACACCCGCCAGGCCGTGCTCGACGCCGTCGACGCCCTGGGCTACACCCCCAACACCCTGGCCCGCTCCCTGGTGACCTCGCGCACCCGCTCCATCGGCCTCGCGGTGTCCGCCATCAGCAATCCCTACTTCACCGAGATCCTGCAAGGTGTCGAGTCCGCTGCACTGGAGGCGGGCTACAGCCTGCTCATCGCCGATCCGCACGACGACCCCCGGCACGAGCGCAAGGTCGTCCAGCTCCTCCATGAGCGCCGGGTGGACGGCATGATCGTCGCCCCGTCCGCGGACCCCGAGGACCTCGTCGGCTATGTGCGCCGCCACGCGGTGCCGACCGTGTTCCTGGACCGGCTGGTCGACGCCGGCATGCCGGCGGATGTCCCGCCCGGTGATGGGGCGGGTGCCGCCACCGCCCTCGGCGCACCGGGTTTCGACCAGGTCTGCGCCGAGAGCGCCGCGCCGACGGCCCTGCTCGTCACCCACCTCGCCGAACGGGGGCACCGTCGGATCGCCCTGGTCGCCGGCCTGCCCGGGCTCAGCACCACCAGTGAGCGCGTCTCCGGCTACCGGGACGGCCTCGCCGCCGCGCGTCTGGCGTACGACGAACGTCTCCTCGTCTCCGGCAACTCCGAGTCCGCCGGTGCCGAGCGGGCCACGGCCGCCCTGCTCGGCCTGCCCGATCCGCCCACGGCCCTCGTCACCGCCAACAACGCGATGACCATCGGCGCCCTGCGCGCGCTGCGCCGGCACGGCCGGTCCGTGCCGGACGACATCGCCCTGTGCTGCTTCGACGACTTCGCCTGGGCCGACCTGTTCTCGCCCCGGCTGACCGCCATCGCCCAGCCCAGCCGGGAGCTGGGCGCCCAGGCCGTCCGGGTGCTCCTGGACCGGCTGGCCGAGCCGGACCGTCCGGCCCGCACGCTCCGGCTGCCGTGCACGTTCGTCCACCGCACGTCCTGCGGCTGCCCGGAGGCGCCGGGCCCCGCCGGGACGGACGGGTACACCGCACCATCCACGTTGTCCGAGAAGGGAACCGCCACGTGATCGTCGTCGCCGGTGAGGCACTGATCGACCTGGTACCGCAGGACCCGGGTGCCCTCGCGGACCTGAAGCCGGCGCTCGGCGGCGGCCCGTACAACACCGCCGTGGCCCTCGGCCGGCTCGGCTCCCCCACCGCCTTCTGCTCCCGGACGTCGGACGACGCCTTCGGCGAGGCCCTGCTCGACGGGCTGCGGCGGGCCGGCGTCGACGTCTCCGGCGTGCAGCGGGGGCCGGAGCCGACGACCCTCGCCGTCGCCACGATCGACGCCGCCGGCTCGGCCGCCTACTCCTTCTACGTCGACGGCACCGCCGACCGTCTGTTCACCGCCCCCGCCGCGCTCCCCGCCGGTACGCGCGCGGTGTCCTTCGGCACCTGCTCGCTCGTCCTGGAACCGGGGGCGAGCGCCTACGAGGAGCTGATGCGCGCCGCCGCCGGGCAGGGGCTGTTCACCGCGCTCGACCCCAACATCCGGGCGGGACTGATCCCGGACGCGGACGCCTACCGGGCGCGGTTCAGGAGCTGGCTGCCCTCGGTGACGCTGCTGAAGCTGTCCGCGGAGGATGCGGCGTGGCTCGGCGGCAGCCCGCGCGAGTGGCTGGCCGCGGGACCGGCGGCCGTGGTGGTCACGCGGGGCGGCGACGGTCTGACCGTGTTCACCCGGGACGGCGGGGAGCTTTCCGTGCCGGGTGAGAAGGTCGATGTCGTGGACACCATCGGCGCCGGTGACACGGTGAACGCGGCCCTGCTGCACGGGCTGGCCGCCCGGGACGCGCTGTCTCCGGAAGCGCTCACCACCCTCGGGACGGAGGGCTGGACGCGACTGCTGCGCTTCGCGGCACGGGCGGCGGCGATCACCTGCTCGCGGGCGGGGGCCGAGCCGCCGTACGCGGCGGAGCTGGGTGAGCCGGCCGCTCTCTGAGCGGCGGATTTCCCTGTGCTGTTGACAAGGTTCAGCCGGGCCTGCGGGGTGCGGGGACCTGTCGGGCCGCTGGACCGGGCGGGCTGATAGTGGAACGAGCGGCGCCCCGCGGGGAGTTCCCGCGGGGCGCCGGATTTTTTGATGTGTCGTCAGGACTTCCTCGAAGCGGTGTCAGGCCTTGCGGGCCCGCGTCGTCTTCTTCGCGGGCGTCGCCTTCGCGGGCGTCGCCTTCTTCGTGGTCGTGGCGGCCTTCTTGGTCGGCGTGCTGTTGGCCTTGGCCGTCACCGTCTTCCTCGCCGGCGACTTGGCCGCGGCCGTCTTCCGGGCCGTACCACCGCGCTGTGCCGTGACCGGCTCGGCGTCGCTGATGCGGTCGGCGCCGAGGATCTCGCGCAGGAACTTGCCCGTGTGGCTCGCCGGAACACCGGCGACCTCCTCCGGCGTGCCCTCGGCGACCACCAGGCCACCGCCGGCGCCGCCCTCGGGGCCCATGTCCACGATCCAGTCGGCGGTCTTGATCACGTCGAGGTTGTGTTCGATGACGATGACCGTGTTGCCCTTGTCGACGAGCCCGCCGAGGACCTTGAGCAGCTTGCTGATGTCCTCGAAGTGCAGACCGGTGGTCGGCTCGTCCAGGACGTAGACCGTGCGTCCGGTGGACCGCTTCTGCAGTTCGCTGGCGAGCTTGACGCGCTGCGCCTCACCACCGGAGAGGGTGGTGGCGGACTGGCCGAGGCGGACGTAGCCGAGGCCGACGTCGTGCAGCGTCCTCAGGTGGCGGGAGATCGCCGGCACCGCCTCGAAGAAGTGCATGGCCTCCTCGATCGGCATGTTCAGGACCTCGGCGATGGACTTGCCCTTGTAGTGGACCTCCAGGGTCTCCCGGTTGTACCGGGCGCCGTGGCAGACCTCGCACGGGACGTAGACGTCCGGGAGGAAGTTCATCTCGATCTTGATCGTGCCGTCGCCCGCGCAGTTCTCGCAGCGACCGCCCTTGACGTTGAAGGAGAAGCGGCCGGGCAGGTAGCCCCGGACCTTCGCCTCGGTGGTCTCGGCGAACAGCTTGCGGATGTGGTCGAAGACACCGGTGTACGTGGCCGGGTTGGACCGGGGGGTGCGGCCGATCGGCGACTGGTCGACGTGCACGACCTTGTCGACCAGGTCGTCGCCGTCCACGCGCGTGTGCCGTCCGGGGACGGTCCGGGCGCCGTTCAGCTCGCGGGCCAGGTG
>NZ_JBEYXJ010000047.1:0-60357 GCF_040645015.1 Streptomyces sp. NPDC046881
GCCGGCGCCCGTGGCCCGGCGCCGCCGTGAGCACCACGAGCACGCCGCACACCGGCGACCGCACCGCGCCCCTCGCGAGGTCAGTGCTCGCGCGGGGCAGGCACCACACGCTCCACCTCGGGGTGGACCGTGAGCAGCTGGCGCATGGCCGCCTCCGCCGCCGTACCGTCGCCGGTGCCCAGCGCGTCCACGATCCGCGCGTGCTGGGCCAGGGACGCCTCGTTCGGCCGGTCGCAGGCCGTGACCGGGCCGCCGGAGACCTGGAGGGCCGCCGAGACGATGCCGGAGAGGTGCTCCAGCATGCGGTTGCCCGCGATCTGGATGAGCAGCGCGTGGAACTCGGTGTCGGCGCGCGAGTAGGTGAGCGCGTCGCCCTGCGCCATGGCGTGGCTCATGATCTCGACCATGTCACAGAGGCGCTGCTGCACCTCCTCGCGCCCGTGCCCGGCGGCGAGACGGGCGGCGAGCGGCTCGATCGTCCAGCGCAGCTCGCTCAGCTCCCGGCGCTGGTCGTCGCGCTGCGGCCCGAAGGCCCGCCACTCGATGATGTCCGGATCGAGGAGGTTCCAGTCACTGACGGGACGTACGCGCGTGCCGACGTTCGGGCGGGCGCTGACCAGGCCCTTGGCCTCGAGGACGCGGAGGGACTCGCGGACGACGGTGCGGGACACCTCGAAACGCTGGCCGATCTCCTCCGGCACCAGCGGGCGGTCCGCCCCGAGGTCGCCGGAGACGATCATCTGCCCCAGCTGCTGGACGAGTTGTCCGTGCAGCCCGCGTCCGCGGCTGCCCGCGGCCCGCCGGCCGACACGGCCCAGCTCCGGCTCCCCGGTGTCCCAGTGGGGCGCGCCGACGCGGTCGGCCACCGGGGCCTCGGCGTAGGGGTAGCGGTCGAGTTCGCCCGGGCCGACCAGACCAGAGTCTGCGGAGCGGGCGGCGGTCATCATGGTGTGCGCAAGGGTACTCACGGATCCTTTGTCGGCGTCGCCTCCAACTCCCTTGAGGTCTTTGGTGAAAAGCACACGAAAGGGTGATCGCTCACGCCGTCGCAATTGACGCCTTATCGGAAAGAAATGGGCTTTCTTCGGGGAGTTGTGTGCACATCGGAACCGGAAGCGTACGCACGGTAGTCATCGGAAGCGGGTGCGCAGTGCCGTGAGCAGGTAGGCACAGAGCAGCGCCGCGAGCGACAACGCCAGTGCTCCACCCACGGGTTGGGCGAGGATCCGCGCGGCCGCGAGCAGGTACCGCTCGCCTCCGAACGGCCACTGCAGCAGGTAGACCTCCCGCAACCGCACCGGGAAGTCGGCCGCCATCCGCAGGGCCGGGCCCTGCAGGGCCCGGTGCACGAGGGGTACGACGAGGACGGGTACGGCGAGGACGGCGGCCAGTCCGGCCGTCGTGGACCGGAACACCCCGGCCGCCAGCACACCGGCCCAGGCGCAGCCGACGACCAGCCCGAACCAACCGGCGGTGAGCGAAAGCCAGTCCGCGGGAACTTCCGTCAGCTCCCGTCCGTAGACGATGTAGAGCACTTCGGCGTCGCAGCCCACGGTGAGGAAGGCCAGCAGCAGCGCGGTGGCTCCGGAGACGAGCAGCTTCGCGGTGAGCAGCCCCAGCCGGCGGGGGACGGTGCCGCGGTCCGCCGCCAGGGCGGGGTGGCGGAACTCGTCCCCGAAGGCCAGTGCGCCGAGCAGCCCTGCCGCGAGCGCCGCGGGCGGCAGCGGCAGCTCCCGCGGCCACGCCGCGAACAGCCGCTCCTTCGGAGTGTGACCGAGCCGCGCCAGGAGTACGGCGGTGAGCGCGGACACCACCAGCACGGCGCCGCAGGTCAGGAAGCCGGTACCGATTCCGGTGGCGCGCCGGAGTTCGTAGCGCAGGGGGCGCAGGGGGCTGCGGGCGGGGCGGACGGAGATGGGGGGCGGGAGGGGGGAGGGGGCGGCGAGGGAGCGGACACCGTCGGGGCGGCTGGTGCGGTCGGCCTGCCACTGCCGGGCGTCGGGGTTCCTGGCACCGGGGAGGAAGGTGCGGGCGCCGGTGCCGGTCCTGGCCGGGGTGCGGGCGCTGCCGGTCTCCGGCTCGGAGGCTGTCACCACTCCGCCCGTGCCGGGGGCGGGGGTGGCCGCCGCGCCGCTGGACCGGCCGGCGCCGGCTCTGGCAGGCGTCTCGCCGAGGCTGCCACCGGCCGCGCCCTTCTCGCGGGGCGTGGTCGGGCTGTGCGCCGCGCCGTCCTCCGGCGAGGCCATGGCGGCCGGTGATCCGTCGCAGGTCGGCGGACGGTCCGGCGCGGCTTCAGCGACAGCTTGGCCGGATGCGGGCCACTCGCCGTCGGCGGTGGCCGGGTCGGGCTCCGGCGCGACCGGGAGTCCCCGCGCCGGCGTGTCCGGATCCGGTGCGGACCGGTCGAGGGCGGCGGTGTGTGGTCCGGCCGTTGCAGGGTCGGGCGTCATGGAGCCGGATTCCGCTGTCGGCCCGGTGGTGTGCGGCTCCTCCACCGGAGGGCCGGCAGTCATGGGGTTTTGCGACACCTCGACCCTCGCGTGCACGGGTGCCGGCGAGGACACGTCCACGGCTCGGCCGGGGTCCGCGGGTGAGCCGCCGAGTGCGGCGGGGCCGGATTCCCGTGTGGAGACACCGGACGCCACGTGTTCGCCATCCGCCCGCGCCCGGCCGGCCGGGGCGCGCTCCCGCTCCCCGTGCGGGGTGTCGAAGGCGGCCGGGGCCTGTTCCGCCGGGCCGCGTTCCGGGCGGGCCTTCCGGTCCGCCGACGCGTCCTGCAGGACCTGCTGGGGCTCGGCGGAGCCTTTCCCGCCGCCGTCCTCGGTACCGGCGCCCGGCCCCATGTCGCCGACTTCGTCGGCCAGTTGGTGGACGAGGATGCCGTGATGGAACGCGATCTCGCCGACTTCGGCGGTCGTCGTGCCGTACACCGACAGGCGGTTGCCGCCCTCACGGACGACTTCGACGGAGCGGCGGGCGGTGCGGGCGTCCTTGGTGAGCAGGGCCGCGAGGCGGGCGGCGTGGGGGCTGCGGACGGCCACGCGCGGGCGCAGCCGGGTGCGGGCGAAGTCCCTGGCCTCCTGGTCGGCGACGAGTCTGCCGCCGTCGAGCGTGACGACCCGGTCGGCGGTGCGTGCGGCCTCCTTGGTGTCGGCCGTGGTGAAGAGCACCGTGCCGCCCTGGGTGGCGTGGGCCCGCAGCATGCCGTGCAGCCACTGGGCCTCCCGGACGGAGAGACCGTCCGTCGGCTCGTCCAGGACGAGCGTGTGCGGGTCGGGCAGCAGGGCGCAGGCGAGGCCGAGTCTGCGGTCCATGCCTCGGGACAGCGTGCCCAGGCGCTCTTCACGGAGGCTGACGAGACCGACCACTTCGAGGACCTCGTCGGCTCGTCGCGCGGGAACTCCCGCCGCGGCGCACAGCATGCGCAGGTGCCCGCGGACCGTGCGGGACGGGTGACCCGGTACGTCGGCGAGGAGTACGCCGACTTCCCGCGAAGGGTGGGTGATCGCATGCAGGGGACGGCCTCTGAAGTAGGTGATGCCGCGCCCCGTTTGGAGCTCAAGCATCAGTTTGAGCGCCGTCGTCTTGCCCGCGCCGGCGTTCCCGAGGAGCGCGGTGACATGCCCGGCGCGCGCTTCGAAGGAGACGTCGTCGACGGCGGGCGGATGCGCCTTGCGGGGATTGCTGGTCAGTCCGAAGGCCTGGATCACCTGCAGCAAGATAGCGCGAGATATCCGGTTTTTCCGTTATAAGGCGCCTTGTGAGCACAAGCCGCGTGGTCTGTCGCCTCATCTGTCCGCCGTTCGATGGAGCACGACGGGGAGATCGTGCTCGGCCTCGTGCTCGGCAGGGGCGACCGGCGTGCCGGTCGGGCGACAGGCCCGCCGCCGTGCCTCTCAGACCTCGGGGCGCAGCATCGGCGGGTTGAGCAGGGTGGCGCCGCCGGCGCGGAACAGCTGGGCCGGCCTGCCGCCCTGGCGTGTGGTCGTACCGCCCGTGGGGACGAGGAATCCCGGGGTCCCGGTGACCTTGCGGTGGAAGTTACGCGGGTCGAGTGCCACGCCCCACACCGCCTCGTACACCCTGCGCAGCTCTCCGACGGTGAACTCGGGCGGGCAGAAGGCGGTGGCCAGCGACGAGTACTCGATCTTGGAGCGGGCGCGTTCCACTCCGTCGGCGAGGATCTGGGCGTGGTCGAAGGCGAGCGGTGCCACGGGTTCGCCGTCGCGGCCGTAACCACCCTGTTGGAGCAGTTCCTCGACCGGGGCCCAGCGGGCGTTGCTGGCGTCGCCTCCGGCGCGCGGTGCGGGCAGGTCGGGGGCGAGCGCGAGGTGCGCGACGCTGACCACGCGCATGCGCGGGTCCCTCTTGGGGTCGCCGTAGGTGGCGAGCTGTTCCAGGTGGGCTCCGTTGTCCTGGGCCGGGACCGCGGGGTCGTGGGCGCACAGCCCGGTCTCCTCGGCCAGCTCGCGTGCCGCCGCCTGGGACAGGTCCTCGTCGGCCCGTACGAAGCCGCCGGGCAGCGCCCAGCGCCCCTGGAAGGGGGGCTCACCCCGGCGGACCGCCAGCGCGCACAGGGCATGGCGGCGCACGGTCAGCACGACCAGGTCCACGGTGACGGCGAAGGGCGGAAAGGCTGACGGGTCGTAGGGCATGCCGCGATCATAGTCGTCTTCCTGACGATAAACACTCCCCTCATCGGGCGCATCGGTGGTGGTTCCGCTTCGTTCCGGTACGGCTTGCCGGGCCGGCTTCCTCTCCGCCGGACCGGTGGTGTCGTTCGAGGTCACCAGCCTGGCGGGGAGCTCAGGCGCCCAGTTGCAGGCCGTCCGCCGCCTCCTCCACCATGGCCAGTCCCAGTCGGCTGATCCGTACGGCGAAGGGCGCGCCCGCGACACGCATTCCGCTGAGGTTGAGTTCGCCGAGCGGGGCGCTCCGCACGGGCCGCAGGGTGACGGTGCGGGCCGGGACGTCGGGACGGATACCGGCGAGGGCGGTGAGCAGCAGGACCACGGAGGCCGCGGCGGTGGCCGCCGGGCGGCAGGCGGCGGGGTGCGGGAGGGGCGCGGCGCCGACGGAGCGCTGTTCGCCGGCGAACATCTCGGGCAGCCGGTGACCGAAGTGTTCCGCCGCTTCCAGCAGCCCTTTCAGCAGGCCGGACGCCTCCTTCTCGTAGCCGGCCGCCGCCAGTCCCGCGACGGCGAGTGCGGTCTCCTGGACCCGCACCGCTCCCGTCCGGTGACCGAACGGGTTGTGTCCCGCCTCCTTGGCCCCGAGGCTCCGCAGTCCCCAGCCCGCGTCCATGGCGGGGGTGCCGAGCAGCCGGGCGAGGTGTTCGGTGTGCACCTTGTCGAGCAGGCCGGGGGCCGGTCGGCCGCCGCCGAGCAGGCCGGTGTCGAGGAGGTGGACGGCGGTGGCGGACAGGTGGGGCACGGGGCGGCCGTCGGGGGCGAGGGCCGCGGCCGGGCGGCCGCCGCCGCGGTCCTCCACCCAGAAGTCGGCCAGGAAGGCGGTCCGCAGGGTCTGGGCCCACTGGTGTAGCTCCGTGGCGCCCGGTCTGTCGTAGGCATCGAGGAGATCGGCGCCGATCAGGGCGGCGCGATAGGCGTGGGCCTGGGTTTCGCAGCGGGCCGGACCCCCGGGGTGCGGGTCGGGGAGGTAGGTGCCGTCGCCGACGGTGGTCCGCAGCCAGGTCAGGCAGCGCTCGGCCGCGGGCAGCAGTTCCTGTGTCTCCTGCTCGGGGAGCCCCCAGCGGCGGGCTTCGGCGAGCAGGACGGGGAAGAGCAGGGTGGCCTCGGTTCCGGTGCAGCTCGGTGGAAGGTGCGGGCCGGCGTCGCGCCGGGGGCCCGGGATCATGCCGGCCCGGGGGTCCGGGCCCCGGAGCTGGGTGCGGGCCAGGGTGCGCAGGGTGCCCGCGGCGAGGCGGGTACCCAGGGGCAGCGTCATGCGGGCGGCGGCGAGCGCCTCGGCGGGAGCCATTCCGCAACGCCAGGGGGCGCCGGCCGCGAGATAGGTGTCGGACGGGTGTGCGGGGTCGCGCAGGAGCAGTGCCTGGAGGTCGGCGACGGCCGAGTGCAGCAGCGGGGCCACCCGGGGGTCGTCGCCCGCCGCCCTCGCGGGGGCCAGGGGGCTGGTGGCCGCGTGTCCGGCTGGTCGCAGAGGGCCTGCGCCTTCGGGCCGCACCCGCAGCTCCACCGTCGCCGTCCCGGCCGGTGGCAGTTCCAGCTCCCAGCGCAGGAGTCCGGCGGACGCCAAGGCGTCGGAGGGCGGAGGGTCAGCGGTGACGCAGGCGGCTGCGTCGGCCGTGGCCCAGCGCAGGCCCGAGTCGTGAACGCTGGCCGGGAGTTCGGGGACTGCGGCACCGGCGGCGATGGCGGCGAGTTCCGCCAGGTCGGTGCCGAGGGCGATCTCGACGGGCAGGCGCAGCGGGCGCAGGGCGGCGTTGCGGAGTGTGATGCGTTCCGTGCCGTCGGCGTGACGGGTCCGTTCGACGACGACATCGGGGTCGGGGCCGGCGGCCGGGGAAGCGCGCAGCGTCCCCACGAAGCGGGCGCTGTCGGCTCCGGTCATCCTGGCCTGCACCGGCAGCGGCTCGCGGCCTGCCACCCGGACCTGGCACCGGGAGAGCAGGCGTCTGCCGCCTCGGTAGAACCCGTCCAGTCCCCGGCCGGCCAGTTGGCCCGGCTCGCCGGAGATGACGAGGCCGGGCAGAGCCACACAGATCAGTGCGGTGTGCGTGGGCGGCAGCTCGAGTGCCGGGCGGCCGGGCGGTGCCGTGGCGGGACGGCGGGGCCGGGTGGTGGCGGGGGACGCAGGGCTCGGCTGGGTGGCCGGGGACGGCGGACGTGGGTCCCCGGACGACGGCGGTGGTGGATCGGTGGGCGCCGGTGTGCCGGGGCGGGGGCCTGCCGTCGGGAACGGCTCGTGCCTGCTCCAGGGCGGACGTTCGGCGGTGGAGGGCGGAGTCGGCTGTTGGTGCATGGCGTCGCTTCTTCTGCGCTCGGTGCGCCTCGGACGTGCTGGGCGGTCGGTGGGCCGCCCCGGAGGACGGGGGAGGTTCGACGGCAGCGCCCGTTCAGGCGTTCCGCCACTCAGGTGAACGGAAGCGGACTCGCCCGGGTCACGGCTCGCCTGACGGAAGACGACCGAATGGCGGTGTGACCGGCCGGCTGGGGCGGCCGGTCAGAGCCCGCCAGGCCCGCCGACCTCGGCTCTGCGCTGGAAATGCGGTCCGCTGGTGTGCGGTGCCGTCTCCGGTGTCCGCCGCTGGAACGTCGGCCGTTCCGGTGAACGCCGGCGCCGGCTCGGACCCGCGCCGACGGGCGTTCGTCCGACAAGCTGCGGGTGCCGGCCGGCCGACGGCACACCGCCGCACGTGGCGTCGCCGCGAGCCACCGCGTGCGTGCGCGTGCCGGCCGATGCCGCCGGTGCCGGGACCGGCGGCATCGGTGAGTGACACCCGTTCCCGGGGAGCTGATGCCTGCCTGGACTTGCGCCGGCCGACCCTCGTCCGTCCACCCCGCGCCGCAGGTGCCGGCCGGCCGCCAAGGCACCGCCAGCCCACACCCATGCGCGTGGCACTCGGGCTGCGGGCGTCCGGCCCCGCGGCGATCGGCTGGCGTCGGCGTTCCGGTGAGCGCCCACGCCGGTCCGACTCCCGCCGGCCGGCGTTCATCCGTCGGCCTCGGGCTGGCGGCTGTCCGACGGGACGCCGCCAGGCGTGGCGTCACCGGGGGCCGCCGCACGGGTGCGTGTGGCGGCCGGGCCGCGGGTGCCGGGGCCGGTGGCGTCGGTGGCGGGCGTCCGGGGGCGGGAGTCGGCCGGCCTCCGCCGGTCTCGCTTCGCCCGGGCCGTGTGGCGGCCGTCGTCCCCCTCGCCGCGTACGCGGCGCCGTCGCTGCCCGCCCTTCCTGGAGCCGGGTTCGGCATGCTGGTCGCTCTGCTGGGGGTCGGCTTCGGGCGCCAGGGGCGGGGCCTGCGGAGGCTCGGCGAGAGCAGGCTGAGGTGCCGGGGGCGTCGGTCGGGTCGGCGTGTGCTCCGCCCGTTCGGCGCGCAGGCAGCGGCGGACCGCCTCGGGGTCGAGTCCTTCGTTGCAGGCTTGGTGGAGCAGGCGGGCGAAGAGGTAGTCGGGGTCCGCGGCCAGTGCCATGGCCAGTGCTTCCCGTGCCTCCAGTTCGTCGCCCGTGGACCAGGCGACCCAGCCCGCGAGGGTCAGCGGTGCGGCGGCGTGCTCGCCGTAGGGTCCGACACAGCGGCGGGCCAGGGCGCGCCAGAGGCGGAGCGCCGGACCGGCCTCGTCTCCTTCCATCCAGGCGGCGGCCTTGTCGCGGGTCGTGCGGTCCTGGAGACCGAGGATCAGGGTTGCCGCCTCGTCGTCCGCGAGGAGGTCGTCGTCGCGTACGTCCGCGGGGTGAGTGCCGGAGACCGGCGTGGCCGTGGCGTAGCGGCGGATGATCCGCTCGGCGAGGGCGATGGTCTCCTCCGCCACTTCCAGGCGGCTCCCCTCGTCCAGCATGCGGGGCACCACGCTCATGCCGACCGCGTCCAGAGCGATCTCCTGTTCCAGTGCGGCAGTGGTCTCCCACGGCTGGAGCCTGGCGCGCAGCTCCCGCAGGGTGCCGCGCACCTGGATTCCGGCGTAGGTGGCCGCGGCCGCGAGCACGGAGGTGCCGGGGAGGCCCATCGGTGAGCCGTCCGCGGGGCAGCAGCCCTCGACCGGGCAGCAGTACGACCAGAATCGGCCGTCCGAGATGCACAGGGCCTCGATGACCGGCACGTCGAGGCTGCCGCACTCGGTGCGCATCAGGTGGGCCAGCCTCTCCAGCCGCCGTTTGACGTCCCGGCCGGACTCTCCCGGACCCGGCTCCTGGCAGACGTAGGCCACCATCCGCTCGGGCCGGCCGCCGCGCCGCTCGCTGCCGGTCACCAGCCCGCGGGCCAGCTGCCGGGCGGCAGCCTCCCAGTCCTCGTCGTTGGCGGGGATGCCGAGCCGGGCCCGGCCGCCGAACCTGCCGCGGCCCGCGTGGTCGTGCAGGGCGACGAGCACCATGCTGTCCTCGGGGCGGTAGCCGAGGAGGTAGGGCAGGGCGTCGGCCAGCTCGGCCGGGGTGCGCAGAGTGACCTGGGTGGCGTGCTCGGTCGGCCCGGACGGCGGCTCCTGCCCCGAGATGTCGTTGCTTTCGAACGGTCCGGTGGTTTCGCTGTGATTCGTCATGCGCCGACGATCTCGCGGATCTTGAGATTCCGGTTGAGCCTGTGGATAAGTCGAATCAGGGACACGACAAGGCCGTTCTCGTCGTCCACAGCCTCGGCCCTGGCCCGCCCGGTTGTCGGTCCCGTCCTGTTGTATGGGACGCATGGAGCACACGAGCAACGCGGACCTCCGCGCACAGGCCGACGCCGTCCTCGCCCGTCTCGTCGGGGATGCCACCGGCGCCGCCCGGCTGCGCGAAGACCAGTGGCGGGCGATCGAGGCACTGGTCGCCGACCGGCGCCGGGCCCTGGTCGTGCAGCGCACGGGATGGGGCAAGTCCGCGGTGTACTTCGTGGCGACGTCGCTGCTGCGGGCCGGCGGAAGCGGGCCCACGGTGATCGTCTCGCCGCTGCTCGCGCTCATGCGGAACCAGGTGGAGGCCGCGGGCCGGGCCGGCATCCACGCCCGGACCATCAACTCCGCCAACACCGAGGAGTGGGAGTCCGTCCAGGCCGAGATCGCGGCGGGCGACGTCGACGTGCTGCTCGTCTCGCCGGAGCGGCTGAACAACCCCGACTTCCGTGACCAGGTCCTGCCCAAGCTGTCCGCCGCCACCGGCCTGCTGGTCGTGGACGAGGCCCACTGCATCTCCGACTGGGGCCACGACTTCCGCCCCGACTACCGCCGCCTGCGCACCATGCTCGGCGACCTGCCGCCCGGCGTCCCGGTACTGGCCACCACCGCGACGGCCAACGCGCGGGTGACCGCGGACGTCGCCGAGCAGCTCGGCACGGGCGGCACCTCCGACGCTCTGGTGCTGCGCGGGCCGCTCGACCGGGAGAGTCTGAGCCTCGGCGTGCTGCGCCTCCCGGACGCCGCGCACCGGATGGCCTGGCTCGCGGACCATCTCGACGACCTGCCGGGGTCCGGCATCATCTACACGCTCACCGTCGCCGCCGCCGAGGAGGTCACCGCCTTCCTGCGGCAGCGCGGGCACGCCGTCGCCTCGTACACGGGCAAGACGGAGAACGCCGACCGGCAGCAGGCCGAGGACGACCTGCTCGCCAACCGCGTCAAGGCGCTGGTCGCCACCTCCGCGCTCGGCATGGGCTTCGACAAGCCGGATCTCGGTTTCGTGGTGCATCTCGGCTCGCCCTCCTCCCCCATCGCCTATTACCAGCAGGTCGGCCGGGCCGGCCGCGGCGTCGACCACGCCGAGGTACTGCTGCTGCCGGGCAAGGAGGACGAGGCGATCTGGGAGTACTTCGCCTCGCTGGCCTTCCCCTCCGAGGATCTGGTGCGGCGCACACTGGACGTCCTCGCCCGGGCGGACGGGCCCCTGTCGCTGCCCGCTCTGGAGCCGCTGGTCGAGCTGCGCCGCTCACGCCTGGAGACCATGCTGAAGGTCCTCGACGTGGACGGGGCGGTGCGCCGCGTCAAGGGCGGCTGGATCGCGACCGGACAGCCGTGGTCGTACGACGCCGAGCGCTACGCGTGGGTCGCCCGGCAGCGCGCGGCCGAGCAGCAGGCGATGCGCGAGTACGCGACCACCACCGAGTGCCGGATGGAGTTCCTCCAGCGTCACCTGGACGACGAGGGCGCCAAACCCTGTGGCCGCTGCGACAACTGCGCGGGCCCCCGCTTCACGTCCGACCTGTCCGCCACGGCGCTGGACGCGGCGCGGAGCGACCTGGGGCGGGCGGGGGTGGAAGTGGAGCCCCGTCGCATGTGGCCGACCGGCCTCCCGGCCATCGGCATCGACCTCAAGGGCCGTATCCCGGCCGGAGAGCAGGCCTCATCGGGGCGTGCCCTGGGGCGCCTGTCGGACATCGGCTGGGGCAACCGGCTGCGGCCGCTGCTCGCTCCCCAGACGCCGGACGCCGACGTGCCGGACGACGTGGCGCGAGCCGTGGTCGATGTCCTGGCGGACTGGGCCCGGGGTCCCGGCGGCTGGGCCTCCGGTGTCTCCGACGCCCAGCCCCGGCCGGTGGGCGTGGTCACCGTGGCCTCACGCAGCCGGCCCCGGCTGATCCACTCCCTGGGCGCGCGGATCGCCGAGGTCGGCCGGCTGCCGCTGCTCGGCTCGGTGGAATACGGCGGGGACGCGCCCCGGTTGCCGCGCAGCAACAGCGCGCAGCGGCTGAAGGCCCTCGACGGCGCGTTGACGGTGCCGCCCGCACTGGCGTCGACGCTGGCCGAGGCGCAGGGCCCGGTGCTGCTCGTCGACGACTTCACGGAGACGGGCTGGACCCTGGCTATCGCGGCACGCCTGCTCCGCAAGTCCGGGGCGCGCGGCGTGCTGCCTCTGGTCCTCGCCGTCCAGGGGTGACCAGCGCGTCGCCACCGCGCCTCCCGGGACCGAGCGGTGTGTCGCGGCTGGTCCTCGCGAGTCCGGGAGGCTCGCGCGGCCGCTCGCCGGGCGCTGACGGGACACCTCAGGCGTCATGAGCCAACCCTTTGGGTAGGGATATAAGCCACGCACCACCTGATAACAGTCGGCGGCCCCAATTGCTCGTTGCCGCAACCAAGTTCGACAGGAAGAATTGAGGTCCGCTCCCCGCACGGCTCGTCCGTGATCCGGTTGGGCTCCGCTGCGGTGCGCGCTCCCCCGAATCCGACCTCGCCCGCAGTATGGGCGCGTAGCCGAAGGGAGGAACGTGACCTTCGGATTCGCCTCGTCCTCGGCGGCCTCGTTGTCGACGTCCGCGTCCGCCGCTTCCGCCAGTCGCCTGCTCGAGCCGGCCGAATGGGCCGCCGCCGGAATCCCTCTGCTGCGCAACCCCCGTGAGGTCGTCAGCGGGCTGCACGCCCGCCACCACCCGAAGCCGCTCACGGCGATCGTGGCGGTTCTGGACCCGGACGAGCGGCTGCAGGCCAGCGCCTCGTTCACGCGCCGTCCGGCCCCGGCCGACGGCTGGATGTTCCGCAACGCGCTGCTGGCCCAGCTGCGCCGGGTGATCCCCCACGACCTGCGTCGCCGTACCCCCGTGCGCACGGCCGTCCTGCTCTACTGCCGGGAGGGCGACGCGCGTTGGACCGAGGAGGACGGCGCCTGGATGTGGGGGCTGCGCGATGCCTGCACGCTGCACGGCCTGCGGTGCGGGGCGTACATCACGCTGACGCACGAGGGCTGGCAGGTGCTGGGCGAGGGTCGCGGCGGACGCCAGCCCAACGCACACTCGGTGCCGGAGCCCGTCGCCACCGCGGAGGCCCCGCCGCTGGTGCCGCGCACCGGCGGCCCGGTCTCCGATGTGCTGCGCCGGGCGGCGGCCCGCTGAAGACGGCGGGACCGGCGGTACGACGACTCGTGCCGCCGGTCGGCGGCACGAGCGGCACTCGGGACCGGTGTGACGGTGACCGGGCGAGCCGGCCCGCCCCGCGAACCTCGCCGAAGAGCAGACACAGGCTCTCTCCTGGAGTTCCGGCACGAGAGCAGCCCGGGAAGCGGCCTGCCCGGTCGCCTGAGCCGCGGCCGCTCAGGCCGGCCGCAGGCTCGGAACTCGGCGCTCCACCACGGCGATCTGGATCAAACCCGCCCGACGACCCCGCTGCCGCTCCCCGGGGCGTCCTGTCGTTCCCCGGGGCATCCGGGAAGGCAGCCTCACCACCGGTACGACGCCGGCCCGTCGTCCGGGCATGCCAAAAGCCGCACCGTGCGGATTCCGCCGGAGCGGCTCCTTCGGCACCCCGGTGTCCCGAGGGGCCGGGCGCGGCTCAGACGCCGGCGCCCAGCACCGAGTTGATCTGCTGCGGGTCGCCGCAGACGATCAGCAGTGCACCGGCTCGGGCGTGCGCCAGCGGGAGGGCGGTGGCAGCGGCGGAGGCGGGACCTCCGTTGACGGCCACGACGACCACCGGGCGGGACGCGGCGCGGGAGGCGACGGTGGCGTCCGCATAGAACACGTCGTCGCCGGCGTCGTGCTGCGCCCAGTAGGACGTTTCACCGAAGGACAGTTCGTGCTCGGCCCACGGGTGCTGGCTACCAGTGGTGATCACCAGCACGTCGCCGGGGGCACGGCCCGAGTCCAGGAGCAGGTCCACCGCCTCCTCGGCGGCGTCGAGCGCCCCCTCGGCCGAGGCCGGGATCAGCTGGATCTGCGGGCTCGCCGCGGTGGCGGCTGGAGCGGCCTGGCCGGAGGGGCCGGGCTTGGCCGGAGCCACGTCACGCGGCGTGCGCTGCACCGGCGCCGCGGGCCGCGGAGGGCCGGGACGACCGGGGCGGGCCGGAGCCGCGGGGCGGGGGCCGGGTACGGGGCGGGGGGTCGGCGCGGTACGGCCGCTGGCCGGCGTGGCGCGGGGACCCTGGGCACTCTCGTAAATCTGAGGCTCCTCGGGAATGAGAGGCATGAGCTGATATTTATCAAACGTTGGTGCGGCGCGGATGACCGGGTGGCACATCAGTGCGAGCGGAACCGTCAGAAATCGAAGCCGAGCTGACCCTCAATTTCCGGAACGCTTCCGTCCGCCCAGCTGCGGACCTTCTTGAGGTGCCGCCACTGAGGCAACGCATCAAGATACGCCCACGACAAGCGGTGGTGCGGGGTGGGCCCCCACTCCGCCAGTGCGGCCTTGTGCACGGGAGACGGATACCCGGCGTTGTCCGCAAATCCGAAGTGTGCATGGTCGACACCCAGTTCGGCCATCATTTTGTCGCGCTGAACCTTGGCGATCACCGACGCAGCCGCCACGGCCACGCACGACCGATCGCCTTTGATCACCGTGCGCACCTGCCAGGGGGCACCGAGGTAGTCGTGCTTCCCGTCGAGGATCACAGCCTCGGGACGCACCGGCAGGGCGTCCAGTGCGCGGCCCGCGGCCAGCCGCAGCGCGGCCGTCATCCCCAGGTCGTCGATCTCCTCGGGGGAAGCATGCCCCAGCGCATAGGCCGTCACCCACGACTGCAGGATCCGGGCGAGTTCCGTACGCCGCTTGAGGGTCAGCAGTTTGGAGTCGGTCAGCCCCTCGGGTGGGCGGCGCAGTCCGGTGATCGCCGCGCAGACGGTGACGGGCCCGGCCCAGGCACCGCGCCCCACCTCGTCGACACCGGCAATGACCTTCGCTCCGGTCGTGGCGCGCAGGGAGCGCTCGACGGTGTGAGTAGGTGGTTCGTACGGCATGGCGCCCTTAGCGTACGCCGCCGCTGTCACCCCGCGACACCCCGGTCACCCGGCCCGCGCGTAGCCCGCCGGCCGGGGCGGTCAGGTCCCGTAGGGCCGCAGCAACGGCACCATCAGCTGGTCGATCATCTCCACCAGATCCTGGTCGCTCCATTCGCTGGCGCACATTTTCGACCGGTACATCATCATGGCCGGGATGGCGTCGAAGACGTATCCGTTGGCCGCGTCATCGCGGACCTCTCCACGCTCTATTCCACGGGTGATGACCTCGCGAAGGAGTTTGACGGTCGGCTCCACGACGCTCCCGACGATGACCCCTTCGAAGCGCGCAACCTGCACGTGGTCGCATTCGTGAATGACCGAACGCAGGGCGACACCGGGGCGGGAGTACATGATGTCCCGCACCTGGCGGCACAGGGTGAGCAGGTCTTCGCGCACGCTGCCGAGGTCCGGAGCCTTGTCCACCTGAGGCAGTCCGGACACCAGGGCATCCGCGACGAGGTCCTCCTTGGAGGGCCAACGGCGGTAGACCGCGGCCTTGCCGGTCTGGGCGCCGGCTGCGACGCCCTCCATGGTCAGCCCCTTCCAGCCGACCGTACTGAGCTGCTCCAGGGCGGCGTTCAGGATCGCACGCTCCAGCACCGCACCGCGCCGACGAGGGGACGCCGTCCGGGCAGGGGCGGCCGTCCAGCGCGAGGTAACCATATTTCTCCAGCATGCAAGGGAAGCGGGGATTCCGGGGGCAGTGGCGCCGGGCTGCAGCAACAGGGGGACGCAGGACGCGACGCGCGATTAAGTGAACGCTTGCGTTCACTGTTGGGGACTCACTACCGTGGACGCGACAGTGAACGCAAGCGTTCACTAACGCCTTCAGGGGGGACCCATAGTGACGACCTCTCAGTTGCTCAAGGACGAACCAAAGCCGGGCGCGGCCCGCCGGGAGGGGCATCCCGGCATCGCACTCACCGTCATCGCGGCCTGCCAACTCATGGTGGTACTCGACGCGACGATTGTGAATATCGCACTCCCGCACATTCAAGACGCTCTCAAGTTCAGCACCACCGATCTGACTTGGGTGGTCAGCGCCTACACGCTCACCTTCGGTGGCCTGCTGCTCCTCGGTGCGCGGGCCGGTGACATCCTCGGCCGCCGCCGGGTGTTCATGGCCGGCATCCTGCTGTTCACCTTCGCCTCCCTGCTGGGCGGTCTGGCGCAGGAACCCTGGCAGTTGCTGGCCGCGCGGGCCCTGCAGGGCGTGGGTGGCGCGATCGCGTCGCCCACGGCGCTGGCGCTGATCACAACGACCTTCCCCGAGGGTCCGGAGCGCAACCGGGCCTTCGGGGTGTTCGCCGCCGTGTCCGCGGGCGGCGGTGCCATCGGCCTCCTTGCGGGGGGCATGCTCACCGACTGGCTCGACTGGCGGTGGGTGCTGTTCGTCAACGTGCCCATCGGTGTGCTGATCGCCTCGCTCGCGCCGCTGTACATCAACGAGTCCGAGCGGCACCCGGGACGCTTCGACCTCACCGGCGCCCTGACCTCCACCGTCGGCATGGCCTCGCTGGTGTACGGGTTCATCCGCGCCGCCGAGGACGGCTGGCGGGACGGGCTCACCCTCGGCTCCTTCGGGGCGGCCGTGGTGCTGCTGTTCGCCTTCGTCGTCACCGAGATGCGGGCGAAGGAGCCGATCACCCCGCTCAGGATGTTCGCCGACCGCAACCGCTGGGGCACGTACGTGATCATGCTGAGCCTGGCCGCGGCGATGTTCGGCATGTTCTTCTACATCGTGCTGTTCGTGCAGAACGTGCTCGGCTACAGCGCCATCGAGGCCGGTGTCGCCTTCCTGCCCGTGACCGTCGCGATCGCGGTGGGCGCGGGTCTGTCGCAGCGCTTCCTGCCGGTGCTCGGCCCCAAGCCGTTCATGATGGCCGGCTCGGCGCTCGTGGTGATCGGGCTGGCGTGGCAGACCTTCATCCGGCCCGACAGCACCTACGTGGGCGGAGTGCTGGGTCCCATGCTGGTGTTCGGCTTCGGTATGGGCCTGAACTTCGTGACGGCCACCGTCACCGCCGTGTCCGGTGTGGCCCCGCACGAGGCGGGCGCGGCGTCCGGGCTGCTCAACGCCATGCAGCAGGTGGGCGGTTCGCTCGGACTGTCCATCCTGACGACCGTCTTCGGTTCGGCCAGCACGGACGAGGCGAAGAAGCAGTTGCCGAAGTTCCTCGCCGGCGCCTCGCCGGAGCAGAAGGCGCGGTTCGCCGAGACGCACCAGTTGCCCGCGCCCTGGGGACACGAGGTGCTCGCCCACGGCATCTCCACCGCCTTCATACCGGCCGCCGCGATGGCCGGGCTGGCCTTCCTCACCGCCTGGTTGGTGCTGAGGGTCCGCAAGAGCGACCTCGAGTCCCTCGCGGGCACGGCGGGCCCGCACCTGGGCTGATCCAGGCCGGGCCGCGCGAAGCCGCGGGCGACCGGACCACTGCCGGGGGAAAGACGGCGCACGCGGCGGTCCGGTCGGCCGCACCACGGCAAACAGCGCACCGGGCAGGGCGAGCAACAGCACCAGAAGCAGGGCCGGGACCAGGCGCAGCACCGGTGCCTGCGCCGGCGAGACGATCGCCATCTCGCACCCCTCCGTCCCTGTTCGTCACGGTCCGCCGACCCTCGCCCCCACGGACGCGGAGCACGGCGGATACCGGAAGAACGGGCGGCGGTCACGCAGAGTTCCCGGTGCGCACGGAGAGTTTCCCCCCGGTCGCCCGTTAAGCCCGGCACGGAGCCGACGCAGGTCGTCAGACCACCGTGGGTACCCAGTCCGGCACAGCCTCGGTGCGCTGCACCCACTCGGCCGGCGGTGTCCCGGCCTTGCCCGCGGCAAGTACGCCGCCCACGATGGCGCAGGTGGTGTCGACGTCCCCGCCCACCTGAGCGGTCGTCCAGAACGCCGTCTCGTAGTCCCCGAGGGCTCGCGCGGCGGACCAGAGGGCGAAGGGGACGGTGTCATGGGCCGTCGTACGGCGTCCGCAGCCGAGCACGGCCGCGACGGTGGCCGCGTCGCCGTAGTCGAGCATGTCCCGGGCGCGGCGCAGGCCCTGGCCGACCGCGCTCTTCGGCACGAGCGCGACGACGCCGTCGAGGAGGGCCTCGGGGGCGGGCGGCCCCTCCGGCGAGCCGGCCAGTGCCGCCGCGGCGGCCACGGCCATGGCACCGACCACGGCCTCCCGGTGCTGGTGGGTGGTGTAGGCCGAGATCTCCGCCTGGTGGGTCGCCTGCTCGGGGTCGTCCGCGTACCAGGCGCCCAGGGGCGCGATCCGCATGGCCGCGCCGTTGCCCCAGGACCCCTGTCCGTTGAAGAGGCCGGAGGCCAGCTCGCGCCAGTCGCCGCCCTCCCGCACCAGGCGCAGCAGCCGGTTGACCGCGGGGCCGTAGCCCCGGTCGAAGTCGTGGTGCTCGGCGAAGGAGCGGGCGAGCGCGTCCTGGTCGATGCGGTGATGAGCAGCGAGGACGGCGACGACGGAGCAGGCCATCTCGGTGTCGTCCGTCCACTGCCAGGGGCCCGCGGGCAGCTCGCGGCGCTTCAGCAGGGGATAGTTCACGGGAACGAAGAACTGTGAGCCCAGAGCGTCCCCCACGGCCAGGCCACGCAGGCTCGACAGGGCGCGCTCCAGGCGTCCGAGGGAAGAGGAGTCAGCGGTCATCGCCCTGCCACTCTATCCGGTCACCCAGTACGGGTCAGGTTCCCGCCAGCGCTCGAAGGGCCGGTCGAGTGTGTACTTGCCGTCCTCCCCCAGAACGAGCACCCGCATCTCGGCGTTCCCGGGATTGGCCAGGGACTCGAATTCCGCGACCGTCCAGTGGAACCAGCGCATGCAGAACAGCCGCATCGCGAGCCCGTGTGTCACCAGGAGGACGTTCGGGGGGTGGTCGGGCGCCTCGAAACTGCGGAACAGGCTCTCCAGGAAGCCGCCGACCCGGTCGTACACGTCGGCGCCGGACTCGCCCTGGGGGAACCTGAAGAAGAAGTGGCCGTAGGCGTCGCGGTAGGCCTTCTGCAGGCGCACGTCGTCGCGGTCCTGCCAGTTGCCCCAGTCCTGCTCGCGCAGTCGGGGTTCCTCCCGGACACGTATGCGGTCGGGGTCGAGGTGGAACGCGCGAAGCGTCTCGTGGGTGCGGCGGTACGGGGAGACGTACACGCTCACGCGTTCGCGGCCGAAGAGCTCGCGGAGCCGTTCGCCGGTCTCCTCCGCCTGCCGCCGGCCGCGCTCGGTCAGCGCGAGGGCGTGGTCGGGCTCGCGTTCGTACACGGAGTCGTCGACGTTGCCCGTTGACTCGCCGTGTCGGACAAGGACGATGCGCCGTGGTCGTGCCATGCCAAAACCCTAGATCGAACGGCGGTGAGTCGAGCACTCGTACGCCCGGTATACGGCGTAGGTCACATGATTCCCGCGACCGGGACCGTCTCCGGGCCTGGCGTACGGCGGCTCACCCCGGTGCATTCGGTATCGAACCGAGAGACGGTTCAGACCGTCCAGGACGGCTCCATGTCCACGATGTCACCGGAGAGCGCCGCGACGTCCGCCTCGGTCTGGGCACGCAGCGCGAGGCGTTCCACACGCTCCGTACGGTACTTGCCGTGCTCGGCCGCCGAGCGCCACATCGAAAGGACCAGGAACTCGTGCTCCGGAGCCTCGGCGAACATGCCGCGGATCATGCCGGGTGAGCCGGCCATTGCGGGGTTCCAGACCTTTTCCTGCATGAGCGTGAAGTGCTCGACGCGCTCCTCGTGGATCCGGCACAAGGCCACGCGGATCAGATCGGCGTCGGTGAACCGCGGCTCGAAGCCCGTCTTCACATCGAAGCGGTACTCGAACAGCTTGGCCTGGGCGTCCTTGAAGGTGCCGGACTGGGCGGCGGCCAGGCGGTCGTGGGAACGGGCCATGAAGGAGTCGTAGAAGGCACGGCTCTCCCAGAAGGCGAAGATGTGCGCCACCCCCGGTCGCTGCCGGCTCCAGCCCCCGCCCTGTCCCCGAAATCCCGGCTCCCCCAGAAGCCCCGCCCATTTCCGCTGCCCCCGCTCGAACCCGCGGCGGTCCACCACGGTGCAACGAATCCACTTGACCAGCACCGCGCCATCGTAAGGCCACCGGGCGTGGCGTCGGTCACGCTCCGGCGGAGATCGCCCGCGCGTACGCCCCCGCGCGCGTGGCACGATGGGCAAGGAACCCCGACGGATGGGGAGTTGGGGTCGAGCGAGCCACAGGGGGAAGGGAAGAGCCTGGTGACCGGCTTCAGCAAGGGAATCCGCAAGGTCGAGGTCGCGCTCAAGTGGGACCCCAGTCCGGCAGGTCGGCCGCCGACCGATCTCGACATCGTCGCCGCGACCTTCTCGTCCGGCGATCCGTACGGGGCGCCGGCCTATCTGGTGCACTTCGACAGCCGTTCGCCGGACGGCACGATCCTCCTCAACCGTGACAGCACCGACGGCAGGGGTTTCGGCTGGGACGAGGTCATGACGCTCGAACTGGAGCGCCTGAGCGACCGCTACGCGCGCGTGGTGGTGGGTGTCGTCATCCAGCAGCGGTCCGGACACAAGACGTTCGCCGAGGTGCTCAGTCCCGCCGTACGCGTCCGTGAGGGGTACACCGTGCTCGCCGAGGACGACTTCGGCTCGGTCCTGGGGTCGACGGCCGCCACGATCGCCGAGTTCGTCCGGGACGACTCGGCGGACTGGACCTTCCATCCCGGTGTGCGCGGCTTCGACGAGGACCCGGCGGACTTCACCCGGGTCATGGGCCGGGCGCACCGGTCCTGACGCGCCTCGCGTACGAGTAAGGGGCGCCGGCATGTGCCGGCGCCCCTTACTTCACGAGCGGCGTGTCATCAGCTGCAGCCGCTGGTCGAGCCGCAGCCCTCGCAGATGTAGCAGGAACCGGCCCGCTGCATCTTCGTACCGCAGGAGAAGCACAGCGGGGCGTCGGCCTGGATGCCCAGCTGCATCTCCACCAGCTCGGCGCTGGTGTGCGCCTGCCGCGGGGCGGGCTTGGCCGCCTCCGACTCGGCCTTCGGCGTGGCGACGGCCTTCAGCTCCTGGGCGCGCGGGGCCGACTGGGCCAGACCCTCGACGTCGACCTCGTCGTCGTCGATGGACTGCTCGTACGAGCCGGTCTCCAGGTGGCGCTGGCGCTCCTCGGCGGAGTGGATGCCGAGCGCGGAGCGGGTCTCGAAGGGCAGGAAGTCCAGCGCCAGGCGGCGGAAGATGTAGTCGACGATCGACTGCGCCATCCGCACGTCCGGGTCGTCCGTCATACCGGCCGGCTCGAAGCGCATGTTGGTGAACTTCGAGACGTACGTCTCCAGGGGCACGCCGTACTGCAGACCGACGGAGACGGCGATGGAGAAGGCGTCCATCATGCCCGCGAGGGTGGAGCCCTGCTTCGACATCTTCAGGAAGACCTCGCCGAGACCGTCGTCCGGGTAGGAGTTGGCGGTCATGTAGCCCTCGGCGCCGCCGACCGTGAACGACGTCGTGATGCCGGGGCGGCCCTTCGGGAGGCGCTTGCGGACCGGGCGGTACTCGATGACCTTCTCGACCGTCTCGCGGATGGCCGCCTCGGCCTTCTCCGTGACCTCGGCCTTCTCCTTCTCCTTGGTCTTGGCGGAGAGCGGCTGGCCGACCTTGCAGTTGTCGCGGTAGATCGCGAGCGCCTTGACGCCCAGCTTCCAGGCCTCGAAGTAGATCTCCTCGACCTCCTCGACGGTCGCCGTCTCCGGCATGTTGACCGTCTTGGAGATGGCGCCGGAGATCCACGGCTGGATCGCGGCCATCATGCGGACGTGGCCCATCGGGGAGATGGCGCGCTCGCCCATGGCGCAGTCGAACACCTCGTAGTGCTCGGGCTTGAGGCCGGGGGCGTCGATCACATTGCCGTGCTCGGCGATGTGGGCGACGATCGCCTCGATCTGCTCCTCCTGGTAGCCCAGGCGGCGCAGGGCCTGCGGGACGGTGCCGTTGACGATCTGCATCGAGCCGCCGCCGACCAGCTTCTTGAACTTCACCAGCGCCAGGTCGGGCTCGACACCGGTGGTGTCGCAGGACATCGCCAGACCGATGGTGCCGGTCGGCGCGAGGACGGACGCCTGGGAGTTACGGAAACCGTTCTTCTCACCGAGGCGTACGACGTCCTGCCAGGCCTCCGTGGCCGCGGCCCACACCGGGGTGTCCAGGTCGTCCATGCGGACGGCCTTGCCGTTGGCGTCGGCGTGCTGCTTCATGACGCGGTTGTGGGCGTCGGCGTTGCGGGCGTAGCCGTCGTAGGTGCCGACGACCGCGGCCAGCTCGGCGGAGCGGCGGTAGGCCGTACCCGTCATCAGGGAGGTGATGGCACCGGCCAGGGCGCGGCCGCCGTCGGAGTCGTAGGCGTGGCCGGTGGCCATCAGCAGGGCGCCGAGGTTGGCGTAGCCGATGCCGAGCTGGCGGAACGCGCGCGTGTTCTCGCCGATCTTCTGGGTCGGGAAGTCCGCGAAGCAGATCGAGATGTCCATCGCGGTGATGACCAGCTCGACGACCTTCTGGAAGCGCTCGGTCTCGAAGGACTGGTTGCCCTTGCCGTCGTCCTTCAGGAACTTCATCAGGTTCAGCGAGGCGAGGTTGCAGGACGTGTTGTCCAGGTGCATGTACTCGCTGCACGGGTTCGACGCGGTGATCCGGCCGGACTCGGGGCAGGTGTGCCAGTTGTTGATGGTGTCGTCGTACTGGATACCCGGGTCGGCGCAGGCCCAGGCGGCCTCGGCGATCTTGCGGAAGAGGGCCTTCGCCTCGACCTCCTCGATGACCTCGCCGGTCATCCGGGCGCGCAGGCCGAACTTGCCGCCGTTCTCGACCGCCTGCATGAACTCGTCGTTCACGCGGACCGAGTTGTTGGCGTTCTGGTACTGGACGGACGTGATGTCGTCGCCGCCCAGGTCCATGTCGAAGCCCGCGTCGCGCAGGACGCGGATCTTCTCCTCCTCCTTGACCTTGGTCTCGATGAAGTCCTCGATGTCGGGGTGGTCGACGTCGAGCACGACCATCTTGGCGGCGCGGCGGGTGGCACCACCGGACTTGATGGTGCCGGCGGAGGCGTCGGCGCCGCGCATGAAGGAGACCGGGCCGGAGGCGTTGCCGCCGGAGGAGAGCAGCTCCTTGGAGGAGCGGATGCGGGAGAGGTTCAGGCCGGCGCCGGAGCCGCCCTTGAAGATCATGCCCTCTTCCTTGTACCAGTCGAGGATCGACTCCATGGAGTCGTCGACGGACAGGATGAAGCAGGCGGAGACCTGCTGGGGCTGCGGGGTGCCGACGTTGAACCAGACGGGGCTGTTGAAGCTGAAGATCTGGTGCAGGAGGGCGTACGCCAGCTCGTGCTCGAAGATCTCGGCGTCGGCGGGCGAGGCGAAGTACTTGTAGTCCTCACCGGCCTTCCGGTACGTCTTCACGATGCGGTCGATCAGCTGCCTGAGGCTGGTCTCGCGCTGCGGGGTGCCGACGGCACCGCGGAAGTACTTGCTGGTGACGATGTTGACCGCGTTCACCGACCAGAAGTCGGGGAACTCGACGCCACGCTGCTCGAAGTTGACCGAGCCGTCGCGCCAGTTGGTCATGACGACGTCACGGCGCTCCCACGACACCTCGTCATACGGGTGCACGCCGGGGGTGGTGTGGATGCGCTCGATACGCAGCCCCTTGGTGGCCTTGGCGCCCTTGGCTCGGGAACCTCGTGCCGGACCGCTCGCCGTCTCTGTCATGCCGCCTCCCTGTACGGGCAAAAACGCCCTGAAGTGCCCATTTGTTCCCGTGGGCACGTGTTTCCGTCTTGTGTTGCGGGCACCCTCAGCTGCCACCCGCAACAGGTCTCTGTTCGCCGCCTCCCGACCGGAACCCGGGTCTCCTCCCGGTTTCCGGCCCGCCGGTCAGTCGGCGGCGCGGGCGGGCACGGGGACCTGAGTGGTCCCGCCGGGCCCGCGGTCGTCTTTCTGACTCCCCGCTCCCGCGTCGTCCTCGTCGGCGGCGGGGTCTCGCGTCGCTTCCCTCAACTCCGCGATGGCGGCCTCGAAGTCGTCGAGCGAGTCGAACGCCCGGTAGACGGAGGCGAACCGCAGATACGCGACGAGGTCGAGTTCCTGCAACGGGCCGAGTATCGCCAGCCCCACGTCGTGGGTGGTCAGCTCGGCGCTTCCGGTCGCGCGCACCGCCTCCTCGACCCGCTGGCCTAGCTGGGCGAGCGCGTCCTCGGTGACAGGCCGCCCCTGGCACGCCTTGCGCACGCCATTGATGACCTTGGTACGGCTGAAAGGCTCGGTGACCCCGGACCGCTTGACCACCATGAGCGAGCACGTCTCCACGGTCGTGAAACGACGGGAGCAGTCAGGGCACTGGCGGCGCCTGCGGATGGACGTGCCGTCGTCGGTCGTACGACTGTCGACCACACGGCTGTCGGGGTGCCTGCAGAAGGGGCAGTGCATGTTCTCCAACCCTCCTCACAGCAGACTCGTCAGCCCCACCGGACCCAAAGGCCCCGCGAAGCAGCCCTAAGCATAGGCGATCGCGGAGCTGTCTCGGACCCGGGGGACCACAACTTCTGGGCTGCTGTAGCCATCCAACCACTACATGTGGGGCTCGACTCATATACCGGGGTTCACGTGCGTGTCGCGCGAACCGGGGTACACGCGCGTGTTGCGCGGAAGCAGCAGGTCCGGGACTCGCGGCGACCGATGAGGACACGCGGGCGCCGAGCGGTGCCACCTCGGCACTTACGGGGATACCGTGGGCGCCACAGGGAGGACGCGTGGCACTCCCGGGCAGAAAGGGCCCCGGATCCCGGACCGGGGGATTCCGGATGGCAGACTGGGGCGCAGCCCACGAGGCGAACAACCCCGGCGGTGAAGAGTACAGCAATGGGTGCTTTTGCCCGCCAAGTGTCGCGTCAGCCATACACCCAGACACGTGATTGCGTCAGGCGAAACGCACTTTTTCACTCGAACGTGTGTTTGGCGCAACCTTTCGAAAGCAACTACCGTTGTGCAGCAGGGAGACCATCGAGAGGGGCCGACGTGACCACCACCGCAGACAGTGCCACCATCACCGCCCAGGACCGCTCCCAGGGCCGAGTCGAGCCGGTACACGCGATGAACGAAGCCACGAATCCCGAGGCACACAAGCGCTCCCTGCCGGGGCGACCTCCAGGCATCCGGGCGGACAGCTCCGGACTCACGGATCGGCAGCGCCGGGTGATCGAGGTCATCCGGGACTCCGTGCAGCGGCGCGGCTACCCGCCGTCGATGCGAGAGATCGGCCAGGCCGTGGGCCTGTCCAGCACGTCCTCGGTCGCCCACCAGCTGATGGCGCTGGAACGCAAGGGCTTCCTGCGCCGCGACCCGCACCGTCCGCGCGCGTACGAGGTGCGCGGATCGGACCAGGCCGTCACGGTGCAGCCGACGGACACCGCCGGCAAGCCCGCCGCGTCGTACGTCCCGCTGGTCGGCCGTATCGCGGCCGGCGGCCCGATCCTGGCGGAGGAGTCCGTCGAGGACGTCTTTCCTCTCCCCCGGCAGCTCGTCGGCGACGGCGAACTGTTCGTCCTCAAGGTCGTCGGCGACTCCATGATCGAGGCCGCCATCTGTGACGGCGACTGGGTCACCGTGCGCCGCCAGCCGGTCGCCGAGAACGGCGACATCGTGGCCGCCATGCTCGACGGCGAAGCCACCGTCAAGCGCTTCAAGCGCGAGGACGGCCACGTGTGGCTCCTCCCCCACAACGCGGCCTACGAGCCGATCCCCGGCGACGACGCGACCATTCTCGGCAAGGTCGTCGCAGTGCTGCGCCGCGTGTGACGGCCGCGGCGGGCGGGCGGCCGCTCGCTCCCTGACCGGGCCCCGGAACCCCTGCGCCGGTTCCGGGGCCCTGCACGTGCCCGGCGGACCTGTGCGCGTCCGGTGGACCTGCGGGTGTCCAGTGATCCTCGGGGCCGCCGGGGCGGACTCCCTGCGGGGTAGCCCGGCCGGCGCCGGTCGGGCTACCCCGCGATCACTTCGCCACAGCTGCGGGCGTCTCCGTCTGCTTCGCCGCCGCGTCGATCGCCGCGAGCGACTTGCGGACCTGATTGCGGTCCGTCGTGTACCAGAAGTCCGGCAGTGACGCCTTGAGGTAACCGCCGTACCGTGCGGTGGCCAGCCGCTGGTCCAGGACGGCCACCACGCCACGGTCACCGGACGCCCGGACGAGACGGCCGGCGCCCTGGGCCATCAGGAGGGCCGCATGGGTGGCGGCCACCGCCATGAAGCCGTTGCCGCCGGCGTCCTCCACCGCCTTCTGGCGTGCGCTCATCAGCGGATCGTCGGGCCGCGGGAACGGGATCTTGTCCATGACGACGAGCTGGCAGCTGGGCCCGGGGACATCGACGCCCTGCCACAGCGACAGCGTGCCGAACAGGCAGGTCTTCGGGTCGGCCGCGAAGTTCTTGATCAGTTCGCCGAGCGTCTCCTCACCCTGGAGCAGGATCGGGAACTCGGGGATCCGGGAGCGCAGCTCCTCCGCGGCGAGCTGGGCGGCCCGCATGGACGAGAACAGTCCCAGGGTGCGCCCGCCGGCCGCCTGGATCAGCTCGGTCAGCTCGTCCAGCATGTCGGCGCGCTCGCCGTCACGCGCGGGGCGCGCCAGGTGCTTCGCGACGTAGAGGATGCCCTGCTTGCGGTAGTCGAAGGGCGAGCCGACGTCGACACCCTTCCACTTCGGAAGGTCCTCGCCCTCGGTGCCCTCCGGGCCGAGGCCCAGGGAGGCGCCGACGCCGTTGAAGTCGCCGCCCAGCTTGAGTGTCGCCGAGGTGAGGACGACGGCCCGGTCCGCGAAGAGCTTCTCCCTGAGCAGGCCGGAGACCGACATGGGGGCGACCCGGAGGGACGCGCCGAAGCGGTCGTGCCGCTCGTACCAGACGACGTCCCACTCCGAGCCGTTCAGGACGCGCTCGGCCACGTCGTGCACCGTCTCCACCGAGGCCAGCGCCTGCTTGCGGACGGCGTCCTCGTCCTGGACGGACTTGTCGCGGGTCGCGCCGATCCCGCTGATCACCGTGCGGGCGGCGTCCCGCAGCGCCATCAGGGCGTAGCCGAGGTCCTCCGGGATCTCCTCCAGGCGGCCCGGCAGCGCGAGTTCCATGAGCCGCTCGAAGCCCTCGGCGGCGGTCTGGAGCTGATCGGCGGCCTTCTCGTTGACCAGTTTGGCGGCACGGCGCACGGCGCGGTTGACCTGCCCGGGCGTGAGTTCGCCGGTGGCGACGCCGGTGACACGGGAGACGAGTTCGTGCGCCTCGTCCACGATCAGCACCTCGTGCTGGGGCAGCACCGGGGCGCCCTCGATGGCGTCGATGGCCAGCAGGGCGTGGTTGGTGACCACGACCTCGGCGAGCTTGGCCCGCTCGCGGGCCATCTCGGCGAAGCACTCGGCGCCGTACGCGCATTTCGACGCGCCCAGGCACTCCCGGGACGACACCGACACCTGCGCCCAGGCACGGTCCGAGACGCCCGGGGTGAGATCGTCGCGGTCGCCGTTCTCCGTCTCGTCCGCCCAGTCCCGCAGTCTCAGCAGGTCCTGGCCCAGCTTGCTGGTGGGCGCGGCGGCCTCGAACTGGTCGAACAGCCCCTCCTCCTCGTCCTGCGGCATGCCCTCGTGCAGGCGGTGCAGACAGAGATAGTTCGACCGGCCCTTGAGCATCGCGAACTCCGGGCGGCGCCGCAGCAGCGGGTGCAGGGCGTCGACCGTGCGCGGCAGGTCCCGCTCCACGAGCTGGCGCTGCAGGGCGAGCGTGGCCGTCGCGACGACCACCCGTTCTCCGTGCGCGAGCGCGGGCACGAGATAGCCGAGCGACTTTCCGGTGCCGGTGCCGGCCTGGACCAGCAGGTGGGATCCGTCGTCGATCGCTTCGGCGACCGCTTCGGCCATGGTCACCTGGCCGGGGCGCTCCGTGCCGCCGACGGCTGCGACGGCGGCATGCAGGAGTTCGGAGAGGGAGGGCTTCGTCATAGCCAGACCACCCTACGGCCCTGCACTGACAAGCGGGTGGTCACGGCGGGGGCAAGGGGTGGGATCACGGCCGGGGCTCCTGGGCGGGGTGGGCTGGTGCTTGTGTTCGGGCGGGCTGGGGCTTCTGTTTGAGTGGGCTGGGCTGGGTTTCGGGCTGAGGCCGGGCTGATGGCGGGGAGTGGGACGGACGTACGGGCCCGGCCGCCGGTTCGGGTGGCTTCGGCGGCCGGGCCGAGCGCCGGTGGTCGGGCAAGGTGCTGGTGCCTCGCCGGTGCGGGACCGTCAGCGCTTGGGCGGGGCTGGACGGCGGTGACCAGCGCCGCCAGAGCCGTGCCGGGGCCGGCGGCGACCCCCGATCTTCGGCCGGCGGAACGGGCCCGCCGGATGTCCCTCGAATTTTTTCCCGAACCGGGAACACCGCGAGCCCGCCGCTCGTATCTCATTGTGAGCGCCCGATCACGTGGCGCTACAGGACATCGCGCAGGACTCGGTCCCGGATCATGAGGGCGGCCCGCTTGCCGGGCAGGTCGACCTCGGCCGCGTACCGGAAGCCGGCGCTCAGGAACGCGGCGACGGAGGGGGTGTTGCGGAGATCGGGTTCTGACACGACGCGTGCGCAGGTGGGACACCGGTCGAGGATCAGGTCGGCCACGGCTCGGAGCAGGGCGGAACCGAGCCCGCGCCCCCGGTCAGCGGCCTCGCCGACGAGGAGGTGGACGCCGGTGTCGTACGGACGGGCCGGGTAGTGGTGGGCCAGCGGATCGAGGTCGGCCCGGTAGACCTCCCAGTAGCTCATCGGGGTGCCGTCGAGGACGCCGAGACACGGCACGCTACGCCCGTCGCCGTGGAGTTGCGCCCGCAGGTGGTCCTCCGTCCGGTTCCGGGGCCCGGCCAGCTCCCAGAACCGCGCGACGGCGGGGTCGTTCATCCAGCGGTGGACGAGCGGCAGGTCTTGATCGAGGTGTACGGGCACGAGTCGGAAGGAGCCGGCAGGGGTCGTGACCGGACCCCAGGTCGCGAGTCGGCTGAGGAGGCCGCCCGGCGCCCCGGCGTAGAGGGCGATGAACTGGGCGGGGAGGCACAGTTCCAGTGTGTCCTCGCTGCCCGGGTCGTCGTCCTCGACGGTGAGCCGGCCGAACCGGGAGTTCCACGGGCCCGCGGTGTCCGCTCGGGGACTGCCGCCGCCCGGGTGGGCAGAGACGGGACCGGTTCCGGCGCTCGCGTCGGTGGGAGGCACGGTGCGCTCCTCTCAGGAGACGAGGTGGGTCATGTTCCTCGGATGTGCGGGAGACGGTGCGGTTCGCTGAAGGTGCGGTCCGCTCAGTGGGTGAGCGGAGGTACGCCGCTCAGGAATGAAGGGGGTTGGCGATGGTGACGTAGACGGACTGGGTGTCGACCGGACCGACGAGTTCGTCGAGGCCGTGCAGCCGGGTCAGCAGGTTGGCCTTGCAGCGCAGGACGGGTGAGTCGAGCAGGCGGCCGGGCAGGGAGGTGCGAAGCGGGGTGGCCCCTGAGACGAGGTCGGTGAGGAAACGGCGGAAGGCCGCGAGGAGCAGTCGCTCGTCGGCGAGGCGCTGGGAGCCGAAGGCGCCGATCAGGCCGAGCACGTTGTTGACGGCGAGGTAGTAGACGAAGCGTTCGTCGGTGACCTCGTCCGGGACGAAGGTGTCGCTGTGCTCGCCGATGCCCGGTAGCCGGGCGTCCAGTTCGGTTCGCCGGGACTCGCGGAAGTAGTAGCCCTGGTTGTCCCGGTAACGGCCGCCGACGGGCCAGCCGTCGCCGTCCAGCAGGATCACCGTGTTCTGCTGGTGGGCTTCGAGGGCGATGCCGGCCTCGCTGTCCAGCCAGAGGACGGGCCGGACGACCTGTTCCAGGTAGCGCAGGAACCACTCGGCGGCGACTGCGCCGACGGGCCGGCCGGTGCGTGTGGCGAGGCGCACGACGACCTGGGCCAGGCGGGACCACATCGGCCAGGCCGTCTGGCGTGGCGGTGTGGCCGCGGTCGGCTCGGCGAGCGGACGGGGTGAGACGAGTCCGGCTACGCAGCCGGCGTCGTCGGCCGGGGTGAACGGGTTGTGCCGGATCACCACGTCGAGTCCCGGCAGGGGCAGACCGTCCGGGCCGTCGACGGCGAGCCAGGCCGGGTCCCGGACGATGTCGAACCCGGGGTGTGCCGCCTGCCACTGACGGGCCAGGCCGGTGCGGAGGAGTCGGTGCACCTCGACTCCGCGGTGCAGTTCCTTGCGGAGGTTCTCACGGCGGGAGTTGGTGATGCGCAGGGCCAGCGAGAGCTTGAGCATCGCGGGGGCACCGGATCGGTGGACGGTTCTCACAGAGGAGGTGGGGTGCCAGGAGGTGCCGAGCGGGCCGAGGTCGCGGAGGAGTCCGGAGTCGAGCAGTGCGGCGACGGATGCGCGGTGGCGTACTTGGCGCGCCTGCCAGGGGTGCAGCGGCATGGCGGTGTAGCCGTCGGGCAGAGGCAGTTCGGCTCCGGCGAGCCGTCGGACGAGGTGGCCCGCGGGGACGGGACGGCCGCGCTCGGTCCAGGCCGAGTCGGTCGCGAGGAGAGAGGGGGCGATGGCCAGCCAGTGCAGGGGGAAGGAGCCGCGCAGCTCCGGTGAGTACCGGTGGGCTTCGGTCTCCGTGAGGCCTTCCCGGCTCTTCGGGGTCGGGTGCAGGGGGTGTCCGAGGAGGAGGGCCTGTTCGGCACTCAGGAAGAGGTCGGGGGTGTCGGCGGGGTGCTCACGCCGGTACCGGACGAAGACCGCGGTACGCCGGACGGAGTCGGCCACCCTGGCCACGAGGTCGGTGCTGTCGCCGAGGGTGGGGGTGGTGCCGTCGCCGACTCCACCGGTGGCGCCTTCGCCGGGGCCGACAGCCGCCTCATCGCCGGGACCAAGCCCGGGGCGAACCCCACCGGTGGCTTCGCCGGAGCCGAAGGCGGTGCCGTCACCGCCGCCAGTGCCGCTGCCAGTGTCGTCACCGTCGCCGCCACCGGTGTCGGAGCGGGGCACAGTGGCGGTGTGGCCCGAGGAGCCGCCGGTGCCGCCGGGGCCACCAGGGCTACCGGGACTGCCAAAGCTGCCGACGCTACCGGTGCCTTCGGTGCCGCCGGCGGACTCTCTCGCGAGCAGTGCGGCGAGGGTGACGGCGTCGATGGGGGATGCCGTGTCGGGGGCGTAGGCGAGGCGTGGGGGGCCGAAGCGGTGCCAGCCGGTCGGGGACCAGTAGCGGACCGGTGCGATGAGGGCGGTGCCGCTGGCGGGCAGGGGGATGCGGAGGCTGCCGGTCGTGGGAGCGGTGAGGCCGGTCTCGCGGGCCCAGCAGCGCAGGAGGTTCTCGACGGCGGCGGCCTGGGCCACGGCGTGGGGATCGGGGTCCTCCAGCGGGTCGGCGCCGGGTGCCGTCAGCCGGGTGGGGTCCGCCTCTCGCTTCTTCTGCTGCGGGACCGACTCGGTGAGCGGTGCGGCAGAGGAGGGAGCGCCGGAGGCTCCCTGGTCGTCGGCGCCGGAGCGGCCGTCGGGGCTGGGGCTGGCGTTCATGACGGCTCCTCTGGGGCTGGTGCGGGCGTTGCGTCGTCCGCTCCCGCTCGGTTGCCGTTGCTTCGTGGCCGAGGGTGCGTGGGATGGAGAGCGGGATGTGGACGAGAGTGGGTGAAGTCGGGATGGGCTGGGGTGGCCTTCCGCAGGCCGGTGCCGGAGTGAGGGGTCGGGCGGGGCGTGGGTGGGGTTCAGCCCGTGCGTTGGGCAGGGCTGGGGTGTCGTGGCTGGTACGGGCCGTGGGTCTGGTGGTGGCGGGCCGCCGCCGCCACCGCGTCGGCCAGGCGGTCGAGTACGGCGGTCGCCTGTTCGTCGCTGATCGTCAGGGGTGGGAGCAGCCGGACCACGGACGCGTGACGGCCGCCGAGTTCGACGATCAGTCCGCGCTGCAGACACTCCCGCTGTACGGCGGCGGCCAGTTCGGGCGCGGCCGGGTGCGGGGTGCGGGTGGGTTCCAGGGCGGCCGGTACGGCATCGGGGTGGTCGGCCGTGGGTTCCGGGCGGGTGGTGGCGGGGTCGGCGTCCGGGTCCACCAGTTCGAGCCCGATCATCAGTCCGCGCCCCCGAACGTCACCCACGCAGGGGAAGTGGTGGGTGAGTTCGGCGAGTTGGGTCAGCATGCGGGTCCCGAGGGCGGCGGCTCGTTCGGCGAGGGCGTTCTCGCGGACGTAAGCGAGGGTGGCGGTGCCCGCGGCCATGGCGAGCTGGTTGCCGCGGAAGGTGCCGGCGTGGGCACCGGGTTGCCAGACGTCGAGGTCGTCGCGGTAGACGATCACGGCCAGCGGGAGGCTGCCGCCGATGGCCTTGGACAGGACCATGACGTCGGGGGTGATGCCGCTGTGGTCGACGGCCCAGAAGGCGCCCGTGCGGCCGACTCCGGTCTGGACCTCGTCGGCGATCAGCGGGATGGACCGGTCCGCCGTGAGCCGGCGCATGCGGCGCAGCCAGTCGTCCGGTGCGGGGATCACTCCGCCCTCACCCTGGACGGGTTCGATGATCATGCCGGCCGGCAGGGGTACGCCGGACTTGGGATCGTCGAGGAGGGACTCGGTCCAGCGGGCGGCGAGTTCGGCGCCGGGCCGGCCGCCGACGCCGAAGGGGCAGCGGTAGTCCTGCGGGTAGGGCAGGCGGGTGACCTGGACGTCGCGGGCACCACCGGAGGCGGCCAGGGCGCCGGCGGTCATGCCGTGGTAGGCGCCGGTGAAGGCGAGGATGCCGGAGCGGCCGGTCGCGGCCCGGACCAGTTTGAGGGCGGCCTCGACGGCGTCGGTGCCGGCCGGTCCGCAGAACTGGACGCGGGCGCGGTCGGCGAGGCCGGGCGGGAGGGTGCGGAACAGCTCGGTGGTGAAGGCGTCCTTGACGGGGGTCGCGAGATCGAGGACGGAAAGGGGGGCGCCGGAGTCGAGGACGCCGCGGATGGCTTCCAGCACGACCGGGTGGTTGTGGCCGAGGGCGAGGGTGCCGGCGCCGGAGAGGCAGTCCAGGTAGCGGCGGCCGTCGGCGCCCTCGATGGTGAGCCCGCGCGCCCGGACGGGCACGATGGGCAGGGCGCGGGCGTAGGTGCGCGCCGAGGACTCCCGCGCCGACTGGCGTCTGAGGATGCCCTCGTGCACGGCCCCCGCTTCGCCGGGTGTGCCTCCGGCGATCGACTCCGTAACGGCCACTGCGCGTCGTCCTCCCCGCTGTTCAAGGGCGAGTTGATCTCGGGGACCGGACACGGACGGCTGGCCCCACCGGCTACAACAGCGGACCGTTCGGGCGGTTACGGGGTCGCCCGGAGTTCCTTGGCGGGGACGGTACGGGGGACGCGTCTCGCCGTTCCACCGGAGGGCACCACCGCGCGGCCGGCCGGCAGGATTGCGCGGGGCCGTCGGCGCCCGCGCGGCGCACGGGCTCCGCCAACCGGTGTGCGCCTGCACCTGAGTTGCCCGGCGGGCCCCGACACCCCCGCCCCGGGCGCCGGCAGGGCCACCGCACGGCCGCCCGCGCGCCAGGCCCGGTTCAGGCGCCCTGTGACGGAACCGTTGCCCTCCCGTCGGAACTCCCCCACGGCGACGGCATAGTGTGTGTTGCCGTTCCCAGAAGGTCGTGAGACCGGCATGAACCTTCCATGAGTTCGCCGCCGGTGTCGGGGCCGAAGCGCCGAGTTCCTTTCACAGCAAGGGGAGTCAAGAACATGCGATCCATACGGCCGTCGTTCACCGCTCGGCGGGAGAGGGGCGGCCGCCGCACCTCCACCTCGCTGACGGCGGTCGCCCTCGTGTCGGCGCTGGCGCTGACCGCCACCGCCTGCAACGGCGACGGTGACGACAACGCCGACGGCAAGCCGACCTCCACCGCGACCGCGGCCGGCAACGGAGACGGAAAGATCACGATCCCGGACGACCTCAAGAAGAGGCTCAAGGATCACGGGTTCGACGTCGACAAGTGGAAGAACGGCGCCTGGAAGAACTGGAACAGGCAGGACTGGCTGCGCGAGGCCAACGACTTCATCAACCCGATCATCGAGGGCCTGTGGGACCCGGACCGGATGCGTCACGCCGACGACCCGGACCAGGGTGTCGACGACAACGACATCTCCGGTGACCAGGGCGTGACGGACCCGACGCCGCAGCCGGTGAAGGCGCGGGCGGTGGCGCCGCCGTACCACAGCAGTGCGGCCACCTCGGGCAAGCTGCTCTTCGACGCCCCCGACGGCACCATGGTCTGTTCGGCGACGGTCGTGACGGACCCGGCGCACCCGGGCAAGTCCAACCTCGTGTGGACGGCGGGGCACTGTGTGCACGCCGGCAAGAAGGGCGGCTGGTACCGGAACATCGCCTTCGTGCCGTCGTACAACAACCAGGGCAAGTCTGCGGCCGCGCTGCAGAACGCCAGCCGGTCCGAGGTCGCCCCGTACGGCGTGTGGTGGGCCGACGCGGCGAAGACCTCGCAGCAGTGGATCAGCGAGGGCGGTCAGACGGGCGGCAACGGTGCCTCGTACGACTTCGCCGTCATCCATGTGACGCCGGAGCAGGGCGGCGGCGGCAAGTCGCTGGAGGAGACCGTCGGCGGGGCGCTGCCGGTGGACTTCGACGCTCCGGCCGTGGCGCAGGTCAAGAGCATCACGGCGTCCGGGTACCCGGCGGCGGCGCCGTACGACGGTCAGCTGATGTACCAGTGCCAGGACAAGCCGGGCCGGCTGTCCATCGAGCAGTCCGACCCGACGATGTACCGGATCGGCTGCACGATGACCGGTGGTTCCTCCGGCGGCGGCTGGGTGGAGACGGGCGCGGACGGCAAGCCCGCGCTGGTGTCCAACACGTCCATCGGCCCGGTGAGCGCGGGCTGGCTGGCCGGTCCCCGGCTGGGTGAGGTGGCCAAGGGCGTCTACGAGTCGGTGAGCAAGCAGTTCGCCGGGCGGTGAGCCGACGGTGAGGCGGTCCGCCTGACGCGGCGAGCATGACGGAGGCCCGTCACCCCGGTGGGGTGGCGGGCCTTCGTGCGCGGGCGGCTCAGGCCGCGGAGACCGGGACGTACGGCGCCAGGTCTGCCGCCAGCTCCTCGTGCACCCGGACCTTGAGCAGGGTGCCGTCCGCGGTGTGCTCCTCGGAGATCACCTCGCCCTCGGTGTGGGCGCGGGCGACGAGCTTGCCATGGGTGTAGGGCACGAGTGCCTCGATCTCGACCGAGGGGCGGGGCAGCTCGTTGTCGATCAGGGCGAGCAGCTCCTCCAGGCCCCGGCCGGTGCGTGCCGAGACGGCGATCGAGCGCTTCTCGACCCGCAGCAGCCGCTGGAGGACCAGCGGGTCGGCCGCGTCCGCCTTGTTGATCACGACGATCTCGGGCACGGCGGTGGCGCCGACGTCCCGGATCACCTCGCGCACGGCGGCGAGCTGCTCCTCCGGGTTGGGGTGCGAGCCGTCCACCACGTGCAGGATCAGGTCGGAGTCGCCGACCTCCTCCATGGTGGAGCGGAACGCCTCGACCAGGTGGTGCGGCAGGTGCCGGACGAAGCCGACGGTGTCCGCCAGCGTGTACAGCCGGCCGCTCGGGGTCTCCGCCCGGCGGACGGTCGGGTCCAGGGTCGCGAACAGGGCGTTCTCGACCAGGACGCCGGCGCCCGTGAGGCGGTTGAGCAGGGAGGACTTGCCGGCGTTGGTGTAGCCCGCGATGGCGACGGACGGCACCTTGTTGCGCCGGCGCTCCTGGCGCTTGATCTCGCGGCCGGTCTTCATGTCCGCGATCTCCCGGCGCATCTTCGCCATCTTCTCGCGGATCCGGCGCCGGTCCGTCTCGATCTTGGTCTCACCGGGGCCACGCGTGGCGAGGCCGCCGCGACCGCCACCCATCTGCCGGGACAGCGACTGACCCCAGCCGCGCAGCCGCGGCAGCATGTACTGCATCTGCGCGAGCGCGACCTGCGCCTTGCCCTCGCGGGACTTGGCGTGCTGGGCGAAGATGTCAAGGATCAGGGCAGTACGGTCGATGACCTTGACCTTGACGACGTCCTCCAGCTGGATCAGCTGGCCGGGGCTCAGCTCACCGTCGCAGATGACGGTGTCCGCGCCCGTTTCGAGGACGATGTCGCGCAGCTCCGCGGCCTTGCCGGAGCCGATGTAGGTGGCCGCGTCGGGCTTGTCGCGGCGCTGGATCACGCCGTCGAGCACGACCGCGCCCGCGGTCTCCGCGAGGGCGGCCAGCTCCGCGAGGGAGTTGTCGGCGTCCTGCGCGGTGCCGGTGGTCCACACGCCGACGAGCACGACCCGCTCCAGGCGGAGCTGGCGGTACTCGACCTCGGTGACGTCCTCCAGCTCGGTGGAGAGGCCCACCACGCGGCGCAGGGCCGCGCGCTCGGAGCGGTCGAACTGGTCGCCGTCCCGCTCGCCGTCGATCTCGTAGCTCCAGGCGACGTCCTCTTCCATCAGGGCATCGGCCCGAAGACCCTCGGGATAGGTGTGCGCGAGGCGCTTGGTGTCCTGGGAAGGGGAAGAAGAGGAGGTCATTGGATCCTTACGTCGATGAGATACGTCGATGGGACTGCCGTTATGGCGTCGGTACGGCGGTCGGTCGCCCGGGCCGCTCGTGGTGTTCAACGTATGAGTACCCCGGGAGATTCCCGTGTCCCGTGCGCGTGCCGACCTCTAGATGGTCGCACGGTACGGCCCGTCTCGTCACCGGGTTATCGCCGGGTGCGGGGCGGGGCGGCCTTGGGTGGGGGAAGCTGCTTCCAGTCCGGGTGGCCGGGCATCGGCGGGGTCTTCTCGCCGTACAGCCAGGGCGTGAGGAACCCTCTGAGATCGCGGCCGGCGACGGCCGAGGCCAGTCGGACGAAGTCGCCGGTGGTGGCGGTGGAGTCGCGGTGTTCCTGGACCCAGATCCGCTCCAGCCGCTCGAAGGCGGGCCGGCCGATCTCCTGCCGCAGGGCGTAGAGCGCGAGGGCGGCGCCGTCGTAGATGTTGGGCCGGAAGATGCTGATCTTCTGGCCGGGCACGGGCGGCTTGGGCCGGGCGGGCGGGCCGCCGGCCTCGCGCCAGCGGTCCGAGGCGCCGTAGGCGGCCTTCATCCGCTCCTCCATGGGCCGGTGCGCCGTTTCCTCGGCGTACAGCTCCTCGTACCAGGTGGCGTGGCCCTCGTTCAGCCAGACGTCGGACCAGCTGCGGGGGCTGACGCTGTCCCCGAACCACTGGTGGGACAGCTCGTGCACCATGACCGACTCGATGTACCACTTCGGGTAGGCGGGCTCGGTGAACAGGCTTTTCTCGAAGAGGGAGAGGGTCTGGGTCTCCAGTTCGAAGCCGGTGTCGGCTTCTGCCATGAGCACGCCGTAGGTCTCGAAGGGGTAGTGGCCGAGCTTGCCCTCCATCCAGGCGATCTGGTCGGGTGTCTTCGCGAGCCACGGTTCGAGGGCCTGGCGGTCGCCGGCGGGCACGACGTCGCGCAGGGGCAGCCCGTGCGGGCCCTGGCGGTGCACCACGGCGGAGCGGCCGATGGACACCTGGGTGAGTTCTGTGGCCATGGGGTGCTGGGTGCGGTAGGTCCAGGTGGTGGTGCGGCCGACCCGGTCGGCACCGGCGGGCAGGCCGTTGGCCACGGCCGTGTAGCCGTTCGGCGCGGTGATCCGGAAGGTGAACATCGCCTTGTCGGACGGGTGGTCGTTGCACGGGAACACCAGGTGGGCGGCGTCGGCCTGGTTCGCCATGGCGAGGCCGTCGGAGGTGCGCACCCAGCCGCCCTGCTGGTCCTCGCCGTAGACGGGGTCGCTGGTGTGCCGCACGGTGATCCGGGTCCAGCTGCGCTCGCTCAGGGGGTGCTCGGGGGTGACGACCAGGTCGTCGCCGGCGCTGGTGAAGCGCGCGGGACGTCCGTCGACCTCGACCGACCGGACGGTGCCGTGCGCGAAGTCGAGGTTGAACCGCTCCAGGTGGTCGGTGGTCCAGGCGTCGATGGTGGTGACGGCCTGCAGCGGCTTGTCGTTGCTGCCGGGGTAGGTGAGGGAGATGTCGTACGAGGCGACGTCGTAGCCGGGGTTGCCCAGGTACGGGTAGAGCCGGTCGCCGACGCCGACCGGCTCGGCCGGGGCCGCGGCGGCGACGAGGCAGACGGAGACGGCGGAGGCGAGCAGGGCCGCCTTGCGGTGCCGGGAGAGCGTGCGCGGACTCCGGCGCCGGGAGAGCGGAGGCTGGGTCCGGGGGCGGGGGGTGAGCAGCATGGACCACCGCTACCAGTGCGTGCCCGCCCGGTGGCGGCGACGCGCGCCCGGCCCACCCGAACGGGTAGGCCGGGCGCCGTCGTCAGGAGGCCGGTGCCTGGTGCTGGGCGCGGCTCACGTCGTACACCCCGGGTACGTCCCGCATGGCGCGCATCAGGACCGGGAGGTGGGCCGCGTCGGGGAGCTGGAGGGTGTAGGTGTGACGGACCCGCTGCTGGCTGGGCGGTTCGACGGTGGCGGAGACGATCTCGGCGCCCTGGAGGGCGATCGCCTCGGTGAGGTCGGCGAGGAGGTGGGGACGGCCGAACGATTCAGCGACCAGGGTGACCCGGCATGCGGTGGTGTCCCCCCAGCGCACACCGATCTCTGCGCGCCCCTTGCTCTTCATGTGCGCCACCGTGGCGCACTCCGCGCGGTGCACGGTCACCACTCCCCCGCGCACCGCGAACCCGGTGATCTCGTCGGGCGGTACGGGCGTACAGCACCCGGCGAGGCGTACCGCGGTGCCGGGCCGGTCCGCGAGGACGTCGGCGCGCCGGGGGTACGGGGCCGGGGCGCCGTCCGGGGGGCGCGCGGACGAGGCGGCGGGGGCGGCTGCGGGCTCGGCCGGGGCGGCCTCCGCGTACCGGGCCGGAGCCGGGTGGACGGGGTCGGCGGGGGTGCCCGGCTCGGCGGTGCCGGTGCCGCCGCCGGGGTGGGCCGCCAGCCAGCGCTGGATGGCGATGCGGGCGGCCGGTGTGTGGGCGTGCTCCAGCCACTCCCGGGAGGGTTCGGAGGCCGGGTCCTGGCCCATCAGGAGCTGGACGGTGTCGCCGTCGCGCAGGACTGTGCTGAGGGTGGCCAGCCGGCCGTTGACGCGGGCGCCGATGCAGGCGTGGGCGTCCTCGCCGTACTGCGCGTAGGCCGCGTCCACGCAGGTGGCGCCCTCGGGCAGGCCGAGGGTGCCGCCGTCGGGGCGGAAGACGGTGATCTCGCGGTCCTGGGCGAGGTCCTCGCGCAGGGTGGACCAGAAGGTGTCGGGGTCGGGGGCGGCCTGCTGCCAGTCGAGGAGGCGGGAGAGCCAGCCGGGACGGGTGGGGTCGACGCGCTCGCCGTCGGCCGGGACGTCGGAAGTGGCGGGGTCGGAGGCGGGGGTGTCGGAGGCGGGTGCGTACGGGTTGCCGAGGGCGACGACACCGGCCTCGGCGACCTTGTGCATCTGGTGGGTGCGGATGAGGACTTCGACGACCTGGCCGTCGGGGCGGGCGACGGCGGTGTGCAGGGACTGGTAGAGGTTGAACTTGGGTACGGCGATGAAGTCCTTGAACTCCGAGACCACCGGTGTCATGCAGGTGTGCAGTTCGCCGAGGACGCCGTAGCAGTCCGCGTCCTCGTTCACCAGCACCAGCAGGCGGCCGAAGTCGGTGCCGCGCAGCTGTCCGCGTTTGCGGGCGACGCGGTGGACGGAGACGAAGTGCCGGGGGCGGATGAGGACTTCGGCGGGGATGCCGGCCTCGCGCAGCACCCCGCGCATCTCCTCGGCGACCTCGGCGAGGGGGTCGCCGGAGCGGGCGGCGTTCTCCGCGATGAGTTCTCTGGTGTGCTCGTACTCCTCGGGGTGGAGGATGGCGAAGACCAGGTCCTCCAGCTCGGTCTTCAGGGCCTGCACGCCGAGGCGTTCGGCGAGCGGGATGAGGACGTCGCGGGTGACCTTGGCGATCCGCGCCTGTTTCTCGGGGCGCATCACGCCGAGGGTGCGCATGTTGTGCAGGCGGTCGGCGAGTTTGATCGACATCACGCGCACGTCGTTGCCGGTGGCGACGAGCATCTTGCGGAAGGTCTCCGGCTCGGCGGCGGCTCCGTAGTCGACCTTCTCCAGTTTCGTGACGCCGTCGACCAGATAACGAACCTCCTCGCCGAACTGTTCCCGCACCTGATCCAGCGTCACCTCGGTGTCCTCGACGGTGTCGTGCAGCAGGGAGGCCGTCAAGGTCGTGGTCTCGGCGCCGAGTTCGGCCAGGATCAGGGTGACGGCGAGCGGATGCGTGATGTACGGCTCGCCGCTCTTGCGCATCTGTCCGCGGTGCGAGGACTCCGCCAGGACGTAGGCGCGGCGCAGGGGTTCGAGGTCGGCGTCGGGGTGGTGGGCCCGGTGCGCCTCCACGACGTGGCCGATCGCGTCGGGCAGCCTGTCGCGGCCGGCGGGGCCGAGCAGCGCGGCCCGGCCCAGCCGGCGCAGGTCGATCCGGGGCCGGGACTTCCTGCGCGCCGCCGCCGGCGCCACGGACGCTGTGAGCGCTTGTGGCGCTGGGGGCGCTACCGGGCCAGCGGTCGCAGGGTTCGTGGCCTCCGCACTCATGGGCACCTCCGGCTCGTGGACCGGCGGACGGAGCCCCAGGGCATACGCGGCTCAGGGAATGGCGACGTTCCCCCGTCCGTGCCGGTGCTTGATGCTACCGAGCCCACCACGCACGACAGACCGCCTCTCGCCGAGCGTGAAACGGATCACCCATTCGAGCGATGGAATCGAGGTTTAGTTTTCGATTCAGCCGAGCACGCGGGCCAGCCAGTCGGCGTCGATCTCGCCCTCGGCCACGATCACGGCGGGCCCGGTCATCTCGATCTCGCCGTCGGGCCGCTCGGTGATGACGAGGCGCCCGCCGGGCAGGTCGACGGTGTACGTCGCCGGGGTGCCGGTGACGGCCGGGTCGGTGCCGTCGCGCCGGGCGGCGGCCACGGCGACGGCGCAGGCGCCCGTGCCGCAGGAGCGGGTCTCGCCGGAGCCGCGCTCGTGCACGCGCATGGCGACGTGGCGGGGACCGCGGTCGACGACGAACTCGACGTTCACCCCGTCCGGGTAGGCGGACGCCGGGCCGACCGGCGGGGCGGTGTACAGGTCGCCGGCGTGCGCGAGGTCGGCGACGAAGGCCACCGCGTGCGGGTTGCCCATGTTCACGTTGCGCGCGGGCCAGCTGCGCTCGCCGACGGTCACCGTGACCTCTCCCTCGGGGAGGCGGGCGCGGCCCATGCCGACGGTGACGTCACCGTCCTTGGCGAGGTGGACGGTCCGCACGCCCGCGCGCGTGGCGATCGTGAGGTCGCCTTCGGCCACATGCCCGGCGTGCTGGAGGTAGCGCGCGAACACACGGACGCCGTTGCCGCACATCTCGGCGACGGAGCCGTCGCCGTTGCGGTAGTCCATGAACCATTCGGCTTCGGCGGCCATCTCCCGGGCCTCCGGGTGTGCCGCGGACCGCACGACGTGCAGCACGCCGTCGCCTCCGATGCCCGCCCGGCGGTCGCACAGGGCGGCGACGGCGGCCGGGGACAGGTCGATGGCGTTCTCGGGGTCCGGGACGATCACGAAGTCGTTCTCGGTGCCGTGCCCCTTGAGGAAGGCGATCCTGGTGCTCATTCCTCGATCGTACGGGGTGGGTGCGACAGAGCCCGTCCCGGCGGGGTCCAGGGTCTTTCTTCCGACACCGGCGAGATCCGGAAGAGAGGCCCTAGCGGAGCCGGGCCACGCGCCACACCGCGAGCACGGCCACCAGGGCGACCAGCAGGACGTAGCCGAGGACGACCCGCCAGTCGGGGCGGCGGCCGGAGCCGCGCGGGGGCAGGCCGGGCCAGGTGTAGCCCACCCGGCGGGCGGCCATCATGCCCCAGCCCGCCGCGCAGGAGCAGATCAGCAGGCCGAGCATGGCGATGACCGCGCCGCTGTCGCCGAAGTCGAAGGCGAGCGGGAAGGCGAACATCAGGGAGCCGACGGCGGCGAGGCCGACGATGGGGGCGAGCTGCCAGATGCGCAGCCGGCCCTGCGGGCGCAGCTCGACCTCGACCTCGGGGCCGCCCGGGTACATCTCCTCCGGCTCCGGTCCGTCGTCGGTCACACCGCCGGCGGTGTCGTCGGGACCGTCGTCGGTGAGACGGTCCCCGGAGAGGTCGGACAGGTCGGTCAGGTCGGACAGCGAGGCGCCGGACAGGGTGTCACCGGGCAGCGGGTCGCCCATCAGGCGATCATCCGACAAACGGTCCTCGGCCAGTTCCGCGTCGGTCGGGAGATCGCCGATCAGGCCGTGGTCGCCGCTCGGACCGGGGTCGCCGTTCGGGCCGGAATCGCCGTTCAGGCCGTCGCCGTGCGGAGCGCCGTCGGGCAGACCGTTCACCCGTGGGCGGTCCTCACCGGAGCAGGGCTCGTCGCGGTCCGGTCCGTCACCCTCAGTGGTGAGGTGCTCGGCACTTGGTGCGGTGTCGCGAGGGCCGGCCTCCATCGCCACGCGCCCTCCCAACTAGGCTCCACTTGGTCGATCGAAGCTCGATGATGGCACGGCGCCGGAGGCCGCGATGACCGGCGGCGCATCCCGATGCCATGACGTGATCAGGCTGTAACCGGTCGTTCGACCAACGCCAGGGCCTGCTGCGGAAGTTCCCCCCGGTCCGCGGCGGCCCCACTCAACCAGTGCACCCGGGGATCGCGCCTGAACCATGAATCCTGGCGGCGCGCGAAGCGCTTGGTGGCACGGACGGTCTCGGCCCGCGCTTCCGCTTCACTGCACTCCCCGGCGAGCGCCGCGAGGACCTGCTGGTAGCCGAGCGCGCGCGAGGCCGTGCGCCCCTCGCGCAGCCCCTGCGCCTCCAGTGCGCGCACCTCCTCCACGAGGCCCGCGTCCCACATGCGGTCGACGCGCCGCGCGATCCGCTCGTCCAGTTCCGGCCGGGCCACGTCGACGCCGATCTGGACGGTGTCGTAGACGGAGTCGTGGCCGGGCAGGTTGGCGGTGAAGGGCTGGCCGGTGATCTCGATCACTTCCAGGGCGCGGACGATACGGCGGCCGTTGCTCGGCAGGATGGCGCGGGCGGCCTCGGGGTCGGCGGCGGCCAGCCGGGCGTGCAGCGCGCCGGAGCCGCGCAGCGCCAGCTCCTCCTCCAGCCGGGCCCGGACCTCCGGGTCGGTGCCGGGGAACTCCAGGTTGTCGACGGCACCGCGGACGTACAGCCCGGAGCCGCCGACCAGGACCGGCCAGCGGCCCTCGGCGAGCAGGGCGTCGATCCGCGCGCGGGCGAGCTTCTGGTACTCGGCGACCGAGGCGGTGACCGTCACGTCCCAGATGTCCAGCAGGTGGTGCGGGACGCCGTCGCGCTCCTCGGGCGTCAGCTTGGCGGTACCGATGTCCATCCCTCGGTACAGCTGCATGGAGTCGGCGTTGACGACCTCGCCGCCTAGTTGCTGGGCCAGGAAGACGCCGAGATCGGACTTTCCGGCCGCGGTGGGTCCGACGACGGCGATGACGCGGGGGGCGGGGGGTGCACTGCTCACCGCACCAGTCTCGCAAACCTCCTGGCGAGGTCTCGAACGAGTTACGTGACGGCGCCCTTCCCGGGTCGTTGCCCGAGGCGAGGTGCCGCCCGCCGGGGTGCCGGAGGCGGTGACCCTGGTGGCGCAACCGTACGCACCGGGCGACGCGGGAATTCGCCCGCACGAGTACCGTATGGAGTGGATATGGGTGTAATTGCACGGCTTCTCGGCAGGTCGAAGGCGGCTCCGGAGGCGTCGGCCGCAGCGGCGGACTCCGACGCGGAGCCGGCGGGAGCCGAGGCGGAGCAGGACGAGGCGGCGGAGGCGGCGACGGCGACGGCGCGGGCCGGGTCGGCGGAGGCGGAGGACGCGTCCGGGGACGGGCCCGGGAACGGCGCCGTGCAGTCGGACTCCGGTACGGACGACGCGTCCGAGGGTGCCGGGATCCCCCGGCAGCAGTCCGCCGGCGAGGCCGCCGACAGCGAGGCCGGCGAGGGCGCCCGCAGATGACTGTCCCGTGAGGGAAGGTGGACCAATGGGTCTGATGGACAACGTGAAGGCCAAGCTCGGACCGGCCAAGGACAAGGTGTCGGACCTCGCGCGGCAGCATGGGGACAAGGTCCAGCACGGGCTCGACAAGGCCGCGAAGGCCGTCGACGACCGGACCAAGCACAAGTACAGCGACAAGATCCAGGCGGGCACGGGCAAGGCCAAGGAGGCGATGGACCGCCTCGCGCACAAGAGCGGCCCGGGAGCGGCGCCCCACGACCCGACGACCCCGACCCGCCCGACCCCTCCGGAGGGCCCGCCGCCGGCTTCGTGAGATCCGGCCCGGCTCCGCACGGGTGCGCCGCCGGCTTCCCGAGGAGCCGGCGGCCCTCCCGCGTGATGTGCGCGCGGAGCCTCCCGTGACCTCCGGGTGCGCCGGCGGCGGTACGGCGAGCCGGGGCTGCGGGGCTCAGGACCAGGTCGCGACCAGGTAGCCCACGCCGTACGGCGCGTCCTCGTACAGCAGGCTGCCCGTGAGGTGCGCGTCGGCGGCCGCGCCGGCCAGGATCTGCCAGGGCGCGCGGCCGGACGCCTTCAGTTCGCGGGCCAGTCCGGGGTCCAGGGCGAGCAGGGCCGCCGCGTCCGCCGTTCCGAGCGCCCGGGCGGCCTCGGCGTCGAAGGGCGCCGCCCGCTCGTCCAGGTACCCCGGTGCCTTCAGCGTGCGGCAGGCGCTGCCGTCCCCCATCACCAGCAAGGCCACGCGCCCTGCCCGGCCGGCCAGTTCCCGCCCGGTCCCGGCGCACTGCTCCGGCTCCAGCGTGTCCGCGACGCCGAGTCCCTCGATCGGGGCGTCGGCCCAGCCGGTCCGCTCCAGCAGCCAGGCCCCGACGGCCAGCGAGGCCGGCAGCTCGCGCTCGTCGACGGGGTGGGCGGCGGGCCCCAGGCGGACGTCCAGGTCGACCCCGAAACCACGGAAGGTGCCCGGGCTGCCCTGCGGGAACGCACCGCGCCGGCCCTGCTCGGCGGTGCCGACGACCACCAGCAGGTCGGGGCGGGCGGCGGCGAGCACGCCGAGCGCGTCCGCGCACGCCGCGCGCGCGGCGTCCAGTTCCGGTGCGGCACCGGCGGCGACCTCGGGAACGAGCAGGGGCGGGCAGGGGCACACGGCGGAGGCGACAAGCATGATCGGCAGGGTAACCCGCCACGGGCGGGCCTCGGCTCACTCCTCGGTCCGCACGTCCGTCGGGTCGATCAGCGGGACGGCCGGGCCGCACTCCGGCACGTCCCGCCGGCCGCAGGGCAGGCCGTCCCGGACCCGGGGGGCCCGGCCGGCGGGCAGGCCATCCCAGGCCCGGGGGCCCGCTCGACGCCGTACATCACCGACGCGTGGTGCCCCTTCCAGCGCCGCAGCTGCGCCGCCCCGGCCGGCGGTCGGCCGGGGACGCGCTGTGCCGGTGGCCGCCGGCGCGCCAGGAGCTCAGTCGCAGCCGCAGGCGCTCGCCGCCGCCGGCAGCGGGGCCGGGACGCCGATCTTCGGCAGGCCGAGCATGACGCCGGCCGGCTTGGCGGCCGCCTCGGCGGTGCGCTTCTCCCAGGCGTCGCCCGCGCGCGTGCGGCGCACGCCGAGGACGGGGCCCTCGGCGAGGAGGTGGTGCGGGGCGGCGTACGTCACCTCGACCGTGACCACGTCGCCGGGGCGCACCTCCTGGTCCGGCTTGGTGAAGTGGACCAGGCGGTTGTCGGGGGCGCGGCCGGAGAGGCGGTGGGTGGCGCCGTCCTTGCGGCCCTCGCCCTCGGCGACCATCAGCTCCAGGGTGCGGCCGACCTGCTTCTTGTTCTCCTCCCAGGAGATCTCCTCCTGGAGGGCGACCAGCCGCTCGTAGCGCGCCTGGACGACCTCCTTGGGGATCTGGTTCTCCATGGTGGCGGCCGGGGTGCCGGGGCGCTTGGAGTACTGGAAGGTGAAGGCCTGCGCGAAGCGGGCCTCGCGGACGACGTGCAGGGTCTGCTCGAAGTCCTCCTCGGTCTCGCCGGGGAAGCCCACGATGATGTCGGTGGTGATCGCGGCGTGCGGGATGGCGGCCCGCACCTTCTCGATGATCCCGAGGTAACGCTCCTGGCGGTACGACCGGCGCATCGCCTTCAGGACGGTGTCCGAGCCGGACTGCAGCGGCATGTGCAGCTGGGGCATCACGTTGGGCGTCTCCGCCATGGCGGTGATCACGTCGTCGGTGAAGTCGCGGGGGTGCGGGGAGGTGAAGCGCACCCGCTCCAGGCCCTCGATGTTCCCGCAGGCGCGCAGCAGCTTGCTGAAGGCCTCGCGGTCGCCGATGTCGGAGCCGTAGGCGTTGACGTTCTGGCCGAGCAGGGTGATCTCGGAGACGCCCTCGCCGACCAGGGCCTCGATCTCGGCCAGGATGTCGCCGGGGCGGCGGTCCTTCTCCTTGCCGCGCAGGGCCGGGACGATGCAGAAGGTGCAGGTGTTGTTGCAGCCGACGGAGATGGACACCCAGGCCGCGTACGCGCTCTCACGCCGGGTCGGCAGCGTGGAGGGGAAGGCCTCCAGCGACTCGGCGATCTCGACCTGCGCCTCCTCCTGGACGCGGGCGCGCTCCAGCAGCACGGGCAGCTTGCCGATGTTGTGCGTGCCGAAGACGACGTCCACCCAGGGCGCCTTCTTCACGATGGTGTCGCGGTCCTTCTGCGCGAGACAGCCGCCGACCGCGATCTGCATGCCGGGACGGCCGGCCTTCTTCGGGGCGAGCCGGCCGAGGTTGCCGTAGAGGCGGTTGTCAGCGTTCTCGCGGACCGCGCAGGTGTTGAAGACGACGACGTCCGCGTCGCCGTCCGAGCCCTCGGGGGCCCGCACGTATCCGGCCTCCTCGAGCAGCCCGGCCAATCGCTCGGAGTCGTGGACGTTCATCTGGCACCCGTAGGTGCGGATCTCGTAACTCTTGGGGGTGGGAACGTCCACTGCCGGGCTCCGGTCGCTGCTGCTGGTCATTCCTCAAGGGTAGGCGCTCCGCGGAAGACCCTGTCCCCGGTTTCCCCGCGGCGGACGCCTCCCGGCGGCCCACCGTCTGCGACGGCTCGGCCGGCGCCGCGGACGGCCCGGGCGGCCGTCGCCTGCACGTCGGCGGCACCCGCCCGTGGACCCGCCCGCGGATCGGCCACGTCCGGCCGCGCCGCGAGCCCCGGCCGTCGCGTCGAGCGGCACCGCGTGCCCGGGCCGTGCGGCTGCTCCCGTTCGCGGCGGCACGGACGTCGACCGACGCGACGTCGCTCACGGGCCCGCCGGCGCCGCAGGGCGGAGGCGGAGGCGCTCCGCGCCGGCCGCCCACGTCGGCCGGCCGCCCACGTCGGCCGGTCGGCCCGGCGGTCAGCCCGGCGGACGGCCCGGTGATCGATCCGGCGGTCGGCCCGGTGATCGGCCTACGACCGGTCGCCCCCGTCGGCCGGCAACGCCCCCGCGGTCACAGCGGAATGGCGGTGTCCGTGACGAGGTCTCGTACGGTGTCCGCGAACCCCTGGATCAGGTCGGTCTCCGCGCCCCGGACCCAGGCCATCGCGACCCGCATGGGTTCGACGCCCAGCAGCGGGACCCAGGCGAGGTCGGGACGCGCGTAGTAACGGGCCATGCCGGCCGGGGCGAAGCAGATGGCTTCCCCGGAGGCGACCTGCTCCAGCATCTCCTCGACGTTGTTGTTGGTCGGCCCCCAGCGTGGTGTCGAACCGTCGGGTCTCGGGTTCACCGCCCACCAGTCCACCCAGGGGCGGGGAGCCCGCTCCGTCCAGGTGAGGGGTTCGTCCCGGACGTCGGCGAGGGTCACCCCGTCGTGCGCGGCCAGCCGGTGCCCGCGGGGCAGGCCGACGACCCTGGGCTCGGAGTGGATCACCTCGGTGTGCAGGTCGGTGAGGTCGGCCGGCAGCCAGATGAAGGCGACGTCCGCCCGGCCGTCGCGCAGTGCCGCCACCTCCTCGCCCCAGTCGAACCGTCTGGGTTCGACTCGGACGCCGGGCCGGCGGCGCGCGAACTCGCTGCGGGCGCGCGTGGTCAGCCCACCGGCACCACTGGCCTCGAAGCCCACGCGCAGCACCCGGCCGCCCGAGGGCCGGTGGCGCTCGGCGACCACCCGGACGCGGTCGGCCTGACGCAGCGTACGGCGGGCCTCCGCCACGACGTCCCGCCCGGCCGCGGTGGCCGTCACCCCGCCGGCGTGCCGGTCGAAGAGCCGCACGCCGAGCTCGGACTCCAGGGACTTCAGGGCGTACGAGAGGGAGGGCTGGGTCACGTAGAGCGCCGCGGCCGCCCGCCTCAGGTTCCCCTCGTCCACGATCGCCACGAGATAGCGCAGCTGACGTAACTCCACCCTGCGATCATAAATCGTCTTTATCGAGCAAGTGATCTTCTGTCTTGGACAGATGCCCCGGCGGCTGACACAACTGGGAGGCGAACAGCCCGACTTGGAGGATGCAGTGACCACCGGTGCGTCGTCCGGCTTCGGCCAGGCCATCGCGGAGGCGGCACTGGCGGCGGGAGACACCGTCATCGCCACCGCCCGCCGGACGGAGACGCTCGACGGCCTGATCGCCGCCCACCCGGACCGCGCGGTGGCGGTCCAGCTGGACGTCACGGACCACGGCCGTATCGCCGAGGTGGTGGCCGAGGCCGTCCTCCGGTTCGGACGGATCGACGTCCTGGTCAACAACGCGGGCCGCGGCCAGGTGGGCGCGGTCGAGGAGACCACCGACCGCGAGCTGCGGGACCTGATGGACGTGCACTTCTTCGGCCCCGCCGCGCTGGTCCGCGCCGTGCTGCCGCACATGCGCGGGCGGAACTCGGGTGCCATCGTGCAGATGAGCAGCTACGGCGGGCAGTTGTCCGTCGCCGGGTTCGGCGCCTACTCGGCGACCAAGTTCGCCCTGGAGGGGTTGTCCGAAGCGCTCGCCCAGGAAGTGGCCCCGCTGGGCATCAAGGTGCTCATCGTCGAACCCGGCGCCTTCCGTACCCGTTTCTTCGGCGACGCCCTGCACGAGTCGGCGCCCCTCCCGGCGTACGAGGCGACCGCCGGCCGCACCCGCGCCGGCATCGGCGACGCCCACGGCGCGCAGCCCGGCGATCCCGCCAAGGCCGCCGCGGCCATTCTCGGCGCCCTCGACAGCGACAGGACACCGCTGCGCCTGCCACTGGGCGGCGATTCCGTGGACGCGCTCAAGGACCACCTGGACGGTGTCCGGGCCGAACTGCTGGCCTGGGAGCCGGTCAGCCGGGACGTCGGTTTCGACGCGTGATCCCGGGCGTCCGCCGCCGGTTCACCGGCCCGCCCGCGGGAGGACGTTTTTCGCCAAAGGGCGACCGAAAGACCGGGCAGGCGTGTGCAAGGGGGCGGGCGACCTGCTTAGGTGTGACCCACGGCTTGTCCGCTGGAGCGGGAAGTGCTTTCTCGCCCGAACGGGGTGACACAGCAGGTGAGGAGAACGGGCGAGTACGCCGCGCTACGGCGCCGATGCACCGCGATTCTGCGTGATCTCGGGGTGCAGCGGTCGCTGTCCCTGGACGCCGTCCGGGAGCGGGTGGAGGAACTCAGAGGCCGTCCGCTCGTGCTGAGGGAGCTGCCCGAGGAGGCCGCGGCCACCGGGGCCTGCGGCCTGTGGCTGGGCACCGCCAACGCCGACTACGTCTTCTACGAGGCCCGGACCGCCCCGCTGCACCGCGAGCACATCATCCTCCACGAGATCGGTCATGTGCTGTGCGACCACCACCGCAGCCTCCTGGAGGACGGCGAGCAGCCGGCCGGTGACCTGCTGGCCGGCCTCCAGCCCCACCTCGTCGCACGGCTGATGGCCAGGACGAGCTACACGAACACCGAGGAACAAGAAGCCGAGATGATCGCCACCCTGATCCAGAGCGCCGGGACGACCGGCCGGGTGGCCGGACCCCTGGGCCGGCTCGGCGCGTTCCTCGGGGTGACGGCGGACGCCGGTGAGTGAACTGGCGGCGCACGTCGGACTGGCCAGCGTCCTCGCCCTGTGGTTCGCCCTGGTCTGGCGGGCCCGGTCCGCGCTGCGCCAGCCCCACCTGCGAGGGCTCTGGCTCACGGTGCTGGCCGCGACCACCGCCATCACCCTCTTCCAGCCCCGGGTCGTCGGCCGGCTCGCGTCCGCCGGGATCGACGTCCACACGGTGTCGCTGGCCCGCAACCTGATCGGCGTCCTGAGCGCGGGACTGGTCCTGCTCTTCGTGGTCGACTCCAGCCGCACCCCGCGCCTGCGCCGGTACGTGGCGGTCGGGATGACGGCGGCCCTGGTCGCGCTGCCCGTCCTGGATCTGCTCCAGGTGGACCAGGCGGGCGGAGGCACGGCGTCCGCGCAGCGGCCCGCGTCCGCGTCCTCCGCCTACTGGCTGATCCTCATCGGCTCCCACCTCGCCGGTGACGCCGTCGCCGTCGTGGTCTGCTGGGCGTACAGCCTGCGCACGACGGAGCGGGACCTCGTCTGGTCACTGCGGCTGTTCGCGGCGGGCAGCGTGCTCGCGCTCGTCTTCTGGTCGGGTTACCTGTTCCATCTCTACGTCCCCGCCCCGCCGCTGCTGCCCTACCTGTCCGTGATCATGGGCGCGCACGGCCTCCTGCGGGCGGCGTCGCTGCTGGCCCCCACCGCGAGCGCCCTCGCCCGGTCGGCCGGAGCGCTGCGGACCATCTGGCGGCTGTGGCCGCTGTGGCGCGACCTGGTGACGGCGGTGCCCCATGTGGCCCTGGCCGGTCCCCGGCGGACCCGGCTGCTGGAGCTGCTCCAACCGCGCCACCCGCTGGCGTTGCAGGCGCACCGGCAGACCATCGAGACGTACGACGCCCTGCTGACCCTCCAGCAGTACGTGCGGCCGGACTCCTACGACAGGGCGCTCCGGCACGCCCGGCGGGCCGGGGTGCCGGAGGACCGGCTGGCGTCCGCGGCGCTCGCCGGTGCCGTGGACGAGGCCCGGCGGGCCGTCCTCGCCGGCGTGCCGCCGTCCGACCCGCACCCGCTGCCCGGTGTGACGCACGGCAGTCCCGAGACACTGCTGGGGATCGCCCGGATGTGGCCCGTCATGTCCGGCGTACTGCCCTGCCCCGACCGGACGTCGCCGGCCCGGCCGAGCTGAGGCCCGGTCAGCGGGGAGCGCCGGAGCCGTTCCCGCCGCCGCGGGGCGCGATGTGGTAGTCGAAGGCGAGGGTTCCGGGGTCGAGGGCGGTGGCGCCGCCGTCGACGGTGAGCACGGCTCCGTTGACGTACGACGCGGCCGGGGACAGCAGCCAGTCGATCGCCTCGGCGATCTCGCGCGGCTCGCCCGGGCGTCCCTGGGGCAGCAGCCGGGTCGCCTCCTCGTAGGCGGCCTCCATCCCGCCGCCGGGCAGCTCCGCCTCCTCGGCGAAGCGGGCCATGCGCCGGTCGGCCATCTCGGTGCGCACCCAGCCGGGGCACACGATGTTGGCGCGCACGCCCTGCCGCCCGTAGTCGACGGCGACGGAGCGGCACAGCTGGAGCAGGGCCGCCTTGGAGGTGGCGTACGGGGCGTTGCTCGTGCCGTTGCGCAGCGCGGACACCGAGGCGACGGCGACCACCGAGCCCTTGGACTCCAGCAGGTGCGGGATGGCGGCGCGGAGCAGGAGCAGCGGACCGGTCAGGTTGGTGCGCATCACCTCGTCCCAGTCCCGCAGCGACATGTCGCCGACGGCTCCGCCGCGTCCGATGCCGGCGTTCAGCACCAGTCCGTCGAGCCGTCCGTACGCGGCCAGGGCGGCCTGGACGATCCCCTCGGCGGCCTCCGGGTCCCCGACGTCGGACGGATGCGCCAGCGCGCCCGTCTCCTGCGCCAGGCGCTCCAGGGGTTCGGCCCGCCGGCCGGAGACGACCACGTGGTGACCCGCCTCACCCAGCAGCCGGGCCGTGGCCTGCCCGATGCCCGAGCCTCCGCCGGTCACGACGACAACGCGTTTGTCCTCCACCGCAGTTCAGGCCCCTTCACCGAGATCACCGAGACGTCCGTCGCCTGGCTCGCCAGACGCCTTTCGAGCTTAGAGCCCCTTGATCCACTGGAGACGACTTCCAGCCAGCGTCCGCTCCGGTCGCCCGGAACCCGGCCGGCGCGGCCGTCCTGCGCGGACGCCGTTCCCGACGCGGGCCCGGCGGCCTGAAAGGTACGGGTGGCGGCGGTCGGGGCGCTGAAACGCGCCGGGGCGGCCACCGGCATTCTTCCATGATCACTGCATTCGCCCTTTTTTCCGACTCCGCTCGCACATTCCACGTCAAGGGTATTTCCGGCCTCTTATCCAAAGCCACGCGGCTCGCGAGATCGCCGTTGACAAAGAGGGTCTATACAACGAAGCATGGCGGGGCACGTCGGCGGCACCTCATCGAATTTCGGGCAGCGCCCGCAAAACGACAACAAGGCAGGGACCGGTGACCACGAACCAACTGTTCGCGCTCTTTTCCGACCTGGCCCTCATACTCGTCCTGGCGCAGCTCCTGGGCGCCGCGGCCCGACGATTCTCCCAACCCGCGGTCATCGGCGAGGTACTCGCGGGCATCATGCTCGGCCCCACTTTGCTGGGCCACCGGGCCTCCGATTTCCTCTTCCCGACCGATATCCGGCCGATGCTCACCGCACTCGCCGACGTGGGCATGGCCGTATTCATGTTCATCGTGGGCCTGGAGCTGGACCGGAAAATCCTGCGCGGTACCGGACGACTGGCGGCCACCGTGTCGCTGTCCTCCATTCTCCTGCCGTTCGGACTCGGCGCCCTGCTCGCCCTGCTGCTGGTCGAGGACAACGCCCCGGACCACCGGCTGGGATTCGTGCTCTTCATGGGTACGGCGATGTCGGTGACCGCCTTTCCGGTGCTGGCCCGCATTCTCACGGACCGGAAGATGCAGCACACCCCGGTCGGCGGCCTGGCGCTGGCCTGCGCCGCGATCGGGGACGTGCTCGCCTGGTGCATGCTGGCCGCCGTGGTCGCGCTGGCCGGCGGAGGAGGCGCCCACCAGTGGTATCTGCTGCTGCTCGTGCCGTACACCGGCGTGATGCTGTGGGTCGTACGCCCGCTGCTGCGCAGGCTGCTCGCCGCCGGTGACGGCACCGCCCGGCTGAGCCCCGCGGCGCTGACGGCCGTGCTCGCCGGTCTGCTCGTGTCGGGCGCGGTCACCGAGAAGATAGGCCTGCATTTCATCTTCGGCGCGTTCTTCTTCGGCGTGGTGATGCCGAAGGAATCCACCGAGCGGCTGCGCGCGGACATCACCGACCGGATCGGCCATGTCAGCACCCATCTGCTGCTGCCGGTCTTCTTCATCAGCGTGGGCCTGAAAGTCGACCTGTCGGATCTGGGGCGGTCCGGGTGGCTGGACTTCGCTCTCATCCTGCTGGTCGCGGTCAGTGGCAAGTTCCTCGGCGCGTTCCTGAGCGCCCGGGCGCACGGTGTCACGGCGCGCCAGTCGGCGGTTCTGGCCACCCTCATGAACACGAGGGGCCTGACCGAGCTGATCATCCTGACCGCCGGTCTGCAACTCGGTGTGCTCAACGAGCGGTTGTACTCCCTGATGGTCGCCATGGCCGTCGTGACCACGGCGATGGCCGGGCCGCTCCTGTCGGTCCTCCAGCCGCGTCCCCTCGCCGACCACCACCTCGTCCGCCCGGCCCGCGACGCCCAGCCGCCCGCCGCCAAACGCTGATGCGGCCGGCCGCCGGCTCAGTGCCCGGCGGCCAGCTCGTGCAGCGCGGTGACCGTCTTCCAGTTGCGGGTGGTGGCCCGCATGCCGAGGCGGCGCTCGATGAAGGCGTTGTTCAGCCTGGTCCGGCCGTACCCGTCCGGGACGTGCAGGTGGATCTCGTCGCCGACCAGCGCGAAGACGGCCGTCTCCCCGGCGGGCACCGCCAGGCGGGCGGCCTGCTCGGCGGTCGGCTCCTGGGCGAGGAAGGTGACGTGCAGCTTGGCCGGGTCGTCCTCCCGGCCGAGGTACGGGTTCGCGGCGAGGGTACGGGCCAGCGAGTCGCCGGTGCGCAGCAGGACCGTGCAGGACACCCCGAGGTCGTCGGCGATCCGCTTCTCGATGCTCACGGCGAGGTCGGCGGGGCGCTGCGTGCCTGCCGGAGCGGGGACGGCGGAGGCGGTGGCCGCGGCGGAGTCGGTGGCGGTGGCCGCGGCGGAGGTGGAGGCGGTGGGTGCACGGAACACGACGTTCCCGCTCTGCAGATACGTCCGGACGTCCTCGAACCCCATGCCGGCGAACAGGGCGCGCAGATCCTTCATGGCGATCCGCGCGCTGCCGCCGACATTGACCCCGCGCAGCAGAGCGATGTACGTCGTCATGGCATCAAGCTCTCACACCCGCCCTTGATGGCCACTCGGGCCCGGCGATCCGCGCCCACAGCGGTGCGAGGAGCTCGTTGGCGCGTGCCCGGCCCTCCTGCGAGCCGAGGTCGGGGATGCCGCGGTCGGGCAGCACCTCCAGCGGCGGGCCGTCCGGGCCCGGGCAGCGGTCGTGGTAGAGCACCATCGCGTGCTCGGAGCGGTTGCGCCGCGATTCCCAGATCAGCCCCATGGCGTCGGACGCCTGCGCCCGGATCTCGCTCGACCAGCGCCGTGCCCGCGCGTAGTTGCTCTCGTCCTCCAGAAGCGTGGCGTCCTGGCACACCGCGGCCAGGTCGGCGCCGCTGACCAGGGAGACCAGGATCAGGTCGGAGCGGGTGCGCAGGCAGCTGAGCGAGCGCTGCCAGACCGCGCGGTAGGGGATCGTACGGCCGCCGGCCGGCGCGTCGAAGGGCCGGGAGCGCAGCACGCTCTCCGCCAGCGCGGTCAGCGCGCTCTCCGCCAGGTACAGGCTGTGGTACTGGTCGAGCACCGTGCCGTCGAAACGGCCCCCGTGGAAGTGGATGTCCGCGAGCCGCGGATTGAACTCGTCCGGTGCGTACCGGGACAGGTGCACCCGCCACAGCTCCGTACCCGCCGGGATCACCCGGCGGTTGGGGCGCAGTTTCAGGTCGATCATGGGGAAGAAGCCGCCCATCACTCCCCCTCCGCCAGTTCGAGGGCCGCGCCGACCAGCCGGTGGTCGGGCAGCCGGCCGAGCAGCGCCGCGGGGGTGCCGCCGAGCCAGGTGTTGCCGCTCAGCCACCAGGCCGCGGCGCCCCACGGGTCGATGTCCGCGAGCAGCAGCCGGTTGACCTCCAGGACGACGCCGTGCGGGGTGCCGCCGGCCGGGGCGAACTGGAACTCCGGGTAGCGGTCGCGGTCGTCCGGGCCGCGCAGTCTGATCAGTTCGGGAGGCGGCGCGCCACCGCAGCGGCCCCACGCCTCCGCGGCCGACAGCACCGGCTGCCCGAACAGCAGGTCTCGCTCGGGATCCGGCCCGTACGCCGGTCCACGCGCCGGCGACGGCAGCCCGAACCAGGCCATCAGCTCCTGCGCACCGGCCACGGTCCCCGGTCCGGCCAGCGGCACCGCCCCGCGCAGGGAGTCCAGTTCCCGGCGCACCGGATGGGCCGGCGGCAGCTTCAGCAGCGCCAGCCTGACACCCTGGAGGGCCCTGCGGACCGCCCGGTCGTCGTCCGCCGGCGCCACGGCGAGCGTCTTCAGCCAGGCCAGCAGCAGCGCATGCTGTGCGTCGTCCAGCTCCTCGCGGATGGTGTCCAGGTGCTCGCCGATGAGGGCCAGCAGCCGCTCGGCCGCCCCCGCGCGCGGTTCGTCCACACCGTCCTCCCCTCTGCCCCGCCGGGTCGGCCGTCGTCGCCGTACGGCGGTGTCGCCGGGCTCTCCGGCCCGGGATCACCGCCACTATGCCGAGCCAGGGCCCGCGTTGCGGCACGTTGCCGGATCCGGCCTGCTCAGCGCCCGGAATCCGCCCGGAACGCACCCAGTTGGGAGCGCATCTCGCGGCGCATCCGCCGCAGCCGGCCCCACAGTTCGTCGATGCCGTCCCGCACGGCGGCCGGTGAGTCGTCCGCGCGCGGGACTCCGTCGTCCAGGCGCCGGACCATGCCGTAGACCGCCCCGAGGTCGTGGCTGAGGCCGCCCACGAGGTCGAGCACCCGGTCGGGCATCCGCAGCTGGGCCTCGGCGTACACGTCCCGGTACTGGTCACGCGCCTCCGTGAGCCGCTGCCGTACGGTCCGCAGCTCCTCGTCCCGGCCCAGCGCGTGCACCTGGTCGGTGAGGGCGGCCAGGTACTGGCGGGCGGAGGTGTTCAGGGCGACGTAGCACGCGCGCAGTTCCTGGGCGTGCCGGCGCCGTTCGCGCACCTCCTCGACGCGCTCCTGCTCGCGCCGGCGGCTGCGGTCGGCCGCGCGCTGGGTCAGCAGCGCGGACAGCAGCGTCCCGACGACTCCGACGACCGCGACCACGGGCGCGGTCGCTTCCCCGACGTCCACCCCGCCTCCCCGTCATCCCGCACGATGCCAGGGAAGCAGCGTCCGCCGGCCCGGTGAACCCCCGGCCCGGACCTCGCCCGACGTTCGCCCCACGGACGCCCGGACCTGCCGCCTGCGCGGACGGCACCCGGTCGTATGCCGGTCGCGGGTGCGGCGGAGGGGGCCGGCCCGGGGCCGGGGTCCCGGGCCGCGGACGCCCGGGCCGGGCGCACGACACCCGACCGGACCCGGCGGACCCCGGCGCCCCCGGAAACCCGCTGGATGACGCACCCCCGCTCTGCCTAGGGTCGCGGAATGAGTACGCGAACCTTCCGCATCACCGTCCGCGGCGTCTTCGACGCCCTCACCGACGCCCAGCGCGCCGCCCTGCTGGCCGACGCCGCCGAACACGACGTCCTGCGCGCCGCCTTCACCCCCGAGGGGAACCTCACCTACGACATCGCCGCCCGGCCCGCCTTCGTCTTCCGCTTCTCCGCGGCCGGGGAGAAGGAGGAGGACATCCTGGAGGCGACGGAGCAGGCCGAGGAGACGGCGAAGGCCTGGCTGACCGGGCGAGGCTACGGCTTCAAGCGCCTGCGGACCACCGCCGAGGACCTCTCCCAGGCGCCCCTGGGCAAGCGACAGCGCCGCGCCGCCCGCAGCACCGGCGCGTGAAAACAGCCCATAAACTTGAGTAGTCAAGGACATCGCAAGGATGAGCAGGAGGCGAGGCGAGTGAACGACGCCCTGGACACGGCGCTGCGCCTGGTCCGCGCCCAGACGGCGCTCGTACGACGCTTCGACGCCCGGCTGAGCGGGCTGCACGGCGTCAGCCTCGCCGACTTCACCCTGCTGCTCCGGCTGGGACAGGCACCCGGCGGCCGGATGCGCCGGGTCGACCTCGCCGAGGCGCTGGGGCTGACCGCCTCCGGGGTCACGCGCGGGCTGGCCCCGCTGGAGCGGATCGGGCTGGTGACCCGGGAGCCGGACGCCCGGGACGCGCGCGTGGCGTACGCGGCCCTGACCGCGACGGGCCGGCGGCGGCTGACGGAGATGCTGGCCACGGCGGAGGAGACCGCCGCCGAGATCTTCGCCGGCCCGACGTGGCCCGCGGCGGACGTCGCGGGCCTCGCCGAGCTGCTGACCCGCCTCGGCGGTACGGGGCCGGCCGGGCGCTGATCCCGCCCTGCCATCACCGCCGCAACTCCCCGTGGCGTAGGTCACGTTGAGCTGTGGCCGGTTTGTACGCGGCCCGTGCACAGGGGGTGGCATGCTCATGCGCGTCACCGAGTTACCAACCGGTTCTACTCATGAGTAGGGCCGGTTCCGGTATCTCCCTGCCACCCCCCACTCCACACAGGACCCACCTTGCGCAGACGCATGAGGCACAGGCGTGCCCTGCTGCCCGCCTTCGCCGTGACCTCGCTGTTCCTCGCCGCGGCCTGCTCCTCGGCCGTACCGCGGGCCGCGGAGCTGCCGGCCGCCGGACAGGAACAGCAGATCCGGGCCACCGAGCCCGCCGCCGAGAGCACGGACCACCCGCTCACCGTCGCCGCCGCTCCCACCGCCACCGCGACCGCCACGGCGGCCCCGCGCGGCTCCGGGCAGCGAGCGCACAAGACGACGCTCACCGTCAGCTCGTACGACGGCCACACCCGGCGGGCCGTCATCTCCGACCACTCGAAGGGGAGTTCACCGCACTCGCCCGCACCGTCCACCGGTTCCTCCGCCGCCCCGCACCGCACCGCCGTGGGCGACGTGATCGCCAGCGCGCCCGCGCCGGGGGCACCGCGCGGACTGCTCGCCAAGGTCACCAAGGTGATCGGCGAGACGGACGGCGGCACCGAGGTGCAGACCGAACCGGCCACCCTCAACGCGCTGCTCGGCGACGCGACGGCGAAGGGCGACGTGCCGGTCGACCCGTCGTCGTTCACCGTCGACAAGCTGCTGCCCGATGTGCAGGTGTCCTGGTCGAAGACCGGGGACGCGCACGCCGGCCCCAAGGGCGCGACGGTGCCGCTCGGCAGCCTCCGGCTGGACGTCGGCGCCCAGGTGCCCACCGCAGGCGACGCCAACGCGTCGGCCACCGCCTCCGTGCACGGCTTCGTCCAGGTCGCCCCGCAGGTCGACTTCGCCTACGGCGGCACCGGCAGCGACGCCCCGCCCGGCTCGGCGTACCTCGGCGTGTCCGGTGACTGGACCTCGGGCTGGGCGGTCAAGGGCCGAGCCGCGGCGGCCACCGGCACCCCGCTGCGCATCCCGTTCGCCAAGCTGCACGCCGACCCCGTCCTGCAGGTCGGCCCGGTGCCCGTCGTCGTCAACCTCGATCTGACCTGCTACCTCCAGATCAGCGCCGACGGCCGGGCCACCGTCGACGTCGAGCAGAGCCTGAAGGGCGACTTCAAGGCGGGCGGCACCTTCGGCCCGGCCCGGGGGTGGACGCCGGTCAGCTCCTCGCACATGACCGGCACCCCCGTACGCGCCTCCGTCACCACCGCCGGCAGCGTGAAGACGGCACTCGGCGCCGAGGCGACGGTCGGCCTCTACGGCACCGTCGGCGTCACCGCCGACCTGGCCCCGTACCTGCGCGGCGAGGCCGCCGGCACGCTCACCGCCGCCTCCGACGGCAGCACACCGAAGGCGACGGGCACCTGGGACGTCTACGGCGGCGTGGACCTGACCGGCACCCTGCGGATCCAGCTGTCCGTCTTCGGCACCCCCGTCGTCCAGCGGAGCGTCCCGCTGGGCGCGCTGCACCGCGAGTGGAGGCTGGCGGGCGGCTCCCTGTCCTCGTAGCCCCGGGCGGAAGCGTCAGGCCGCGCCGCCCGGTGTCCAGCCCTGGCGGCGCAGGACGGCCGAGACGTCCGGCGCCCGGTAGTGCTCCCCCTTGAGCACCTTGCCGTCGGCCCGGCGGGCCACCGTCCCGTCCGGGCCGAGCTTGCTCATGTTGGCGCGGTGGATCTCGGCGAGCACCTCGTCGAGGTCGATGCCGTGCACCAGGGCCGTGCCGTAGGCGACGTACACCACGTCGGCCAGCTCGTGCGCGAGCCGGTCCAGCGGTCCCTCCACCGCGACCTCGGCGACCTCCGCGGCCTCCTCGGCGAGCAGTTCGCCCCGGTGTGCGGCCAGTCGCGGGTCCACCTCGGTCGGCGTGCTGCGGGCGTCGAGGCCGAAGGCGCGGTGGAACTCACGGACGAGGCGGGCGGGCGAAGAGCTCATACGGCGACTCTAACGGCCGCCACCGACAACGCCCGCCGCCCCGAGCGACCCCTCGGTGTCCGCTTCGCCGCCGCCCCGAGCGGCCCCCCGACATCCGCTTCGCCGCCGCCCTGATCGGACCCTCAGCTTCCGCTTCTCCACCGCCCCGAGCGGACCCCCTGCTTCCGCTTCGCCGTCCCCCCGGAGTGACCCCCGCCCTGGTCAGCGGCGCGCGTCGCCTGGCAGGATCGCCCGCATGTCCAAGGTGTTCCCCCGGCTCGGAAGGCGCCGAGCGCTGCAGGGCGCGGCCGTCGGTGCCGTGGCCCTCGGGCTGCTGTTGTGGTGGCTGCTGCCCCTGGGCGAGAAGCCGCCGAGCGGAACCATCGTGTTCAGCACCGGAAGCCCCCGCGGCGTCTACCAGGAGTACGGCGAGCGGCTCCGTACCGAGCTGGGCAAGGACATGCCGGGCCTGAAGGTGAAACTGCTCGACAGCGCGGGCTCCCAGGAGAACGTCCAGCGGGTGGCGACCGGGCAGGCCGACTTCACCATCGCGGCGGCCGACGCGGTGGCGACGTACGAGCTGCGGCACGGCAGCGGCGCCGGGCGGCTGCGCGGGGTGGCCCGCCTCTACGACGACTACATGCACCTCGTCGTGCCCAGCGGCTCGGACATCAGGACCGTCGCCGACCTGCGGCACAAGCGGGTGGCGACCGGACTGCCCAATTCCGGGGTGCGGCTGATCGCCGACCGGGTGCTGCGGGCCGCCGGCATCGACCCGCACAAGGACATCACGCCGGTGGCCGACGGCATCGACACCGGTCCGGCGCAGATGCGGGAGGGGAAGATCGACGCCTTCTTCTGGTCCGGCGGGCTGCCCACGAAGGGGCTCGTCGCGCTGGCGCAGAATCGCGACTTCCGCTTCGTCCCGATCGACGACGCCCTCGTCACCCGGCTGCACGACCAGGGCGAGGGCGCGCGCTACTACCGGGCCACCAACATCCCCGAGTCCGCCTACCCGAACGTCCAGCAGGGTGTCCAGGTGCCGACGATCGCCGTGTCCAACGTGCTGATGACCCGTACGGACGTCGATCCCCGGCTGACCGAGTGGGTGACCCGCACGGTGATCAAGAGTCGCGACGACATCGGCGCCCACGTCCACTCCGCCCAGCTGGTCGACCTGCGCACCGCCATCTACACCGACCCCCTCCCCCTCCAGGAGGGCGCCCGGCGCTACTACCGGTCGGTGAAGCCCTAGACGGCCCGGCGCGGAAGCCCGGCGGAGGCCCGGAAGCCCGGCCGGGGCCTAGGCCGTGTCCGCAAAGTCCCTCCTGCCGCGCGACGCCTGGCACGCACTCTCGCCGCACCGGGCGCAGACCCAAGTACGTCCAGTACGAGGGACTGCACCCGGCACGCCGAGAGCACGCACCAG